>JABEVM010000106.1 GCA_013041585.1 Chlamydiota bacterium | reverse complement strand
AGTTATCCCCTTCGTAGATAATCAATAATTTTATAATTTTTTCCTCTTCAACCACTTCAATGAGTATATAACGCAGTGCCGGAATGACTTTCCCTAATAAAATTTCTTGCATATCAAGCTTTAAACAAGCAAGTAGAGGAAATTTTTTTTGCAATAGTGATGCTATTCTCGGTTCTGTTTTAAAGTTTGGTAAAACCGGTTCTTTTCTGTAATACGCATATCTTCCTCGTATATCTGGAATCGGGTTAGGATAATCTATCCTACAAATATTACGACTCTCATCCCATGCTCCTATGTTGGCGCTAGCTTCAGTAATAGTTGCACTCCAAAGTTCTAACACTTCTTCTGGCGCTTCACCGTCATAAAAAAAATTCCCATAGTAAATCTGTTCTCCCTCATCATAATCAACTATAACAGCTCGTAATTGTGGAGTTACGGCATCTGCTAAGGCTGTTTGTGTACCTAGAAGCAACTCCCCCAATAATTCCTCATTACAATTTTTCATTTGATGCCTCCTCTCGGATAAGTGGGTACAATGTGAATTCCATCCTTAGCATAATGGATTTTTCCCCAAGTTGTTAATGTTTTTTCACTTGTACTTGGAGTCACGTTATACCCTATTACCTCTTCAAAATTTACCACTTCAGCGTATCCATGAGATCCGGGTAGAATATCACCTTTTACCCTTTGAGCCCTAGTTCCTTTCCCTGCATATTTTTTGGCTAGCTTTTCAGGATTAGGATGAGTAAAAATGCTTCTATTTACGCTAGGATCAAAACTATTGTGGCCTATTATATGCTTCCCTTGATTCCCCCATTTGATATTAAAATTAGCTTTTTCTAAAACAAGTTTTCTTGTTTCCTTTGCCCTAGATATCATCAAGGCCTTATTTCTTTGGCTTAACGCCATGCTTTCAAAATTCAAGAGATTATTGGCTCTTTTAAGATCACGAAATGCTTTTATTCCTTTTATCGCTGCCCCTCCTCCAAAAATCTCTACTCCATATTTTCCAATAATATACCCTGCTTTCTCCCCTCTTTCTCGATCATTTAGCTTATTCCAATTTTCCACGAGATCTTTAACTTCCGGGGCAAGTAAGGCTAATGTTTCCAAACCACCGTTTGATCTGATAAATTGAATGCAATCTATAACTGCATTGGCAAAGTCTCCTGACACTTGAATCGGATCTATGGCAAATGCCCACATCGCTTGGCCAAGCCCATTGGCAGATGCTAATAAAGTAGGAACAAATTCCGTTACAGAGTCCGAACCTCCTCTGAAAGCTCCTAAAGCAAGCCCTAAAGAAAAATCCACATTACCGAATCTCTTATCAAGAGGCTTCGGCTTTATCTCTGATTCTAAATAGTCTCTCAAAGACAAATCAGATTCTCCAAGTTCAAAATAAGCTTCTGCGCGACTGAAATATGCCGCCTTGTTTTTCGAATCCATTTTAATTAAATCAGACAAAGTCAAGACAGCATCAGCGTAAAAGCCCAATTCTACTTCAAGATCACCCTTCAATTTCCATACCTTTTCGTTCAATTCCTCTAAATTACCTAAGCTGGTGGCTTCATAAATGTGATTTAGAGCTTCAACACTATTTCCTTCGAGATAATCAAACATTCCGCGTTCAATATGAGTCCAAGGATGGTTGTGCTTCTCTAGGCAATTATCCAATGATTTTTTGCAAAATTGTACAGCCTCTTGTTCAAACGTGTTCGCCCATAATAGTTGAGTATAACAGGATTGCTGAAGTACGATTTGCCCATTTCTTAGAGATTCTTCATTCCAAAGTTTTATACTCTTGGGATCTCCTTTTCTTATTTCTTGAATTCTTCGTTCTAAAAAATACCAGCTGCTTTGAAAATCCCTCATTATATCATCTCGAAGAGCTTGAAATACCACCGCAAAAACTGAATAATTTTTATAAAAATTAAATTCTTGCCTTATTTCGTATTGGATATTTCCAGCATTTTCATCTATCCCCACTCCCCATTTAACCTCTCTTATATACTTGAGATCATCACATGTCCTTGACGGATCATTTCTGTTGTTCAGCCAATATTGGGAATTATCGTTGATGTATTCTCCTGAAGGATACGGATAGAGCTCTTTTCCTTTCCAAGAAATAGATCCTTCTGGAGGGTAAGGAGGGATTTCTTCGTTATCACCAGATCTAGAAAAGCTGCGCATTAGTGGAAATTCATAACTCTCTACCCAAAATCTGGTTTGAGAAAGCGCTTCCTCAAATTTTTTTTGGGCTTGAAAGTAATCATAGTCATGCCTCGCTTGTCCACAATTACACTCGTGTTCTTTCGAGTAAATCTCCCCACTAACTACTAAAATAATACATAAAATTATCTTCTTCATTTTTTTGACTCCCCTCGCCCATGCTCGCTAGAAATGGCTAAATGGTAAAGTTTTGGCAGTTATAATAAATAAAATTTTTACACGAAATGATAGCCTTTCACATACAATTTTTTACGTATCTATCAAATATTCAAATAATTAAACAAAAAATTTACGGAAAAAACTTCAATGATTAAATCTTTGCCTTT
>JABEVM010000015.1 GCA_013041585.1 Chlamydiota bacterium | reverse complement strand
GTTTTATAATTAATATTAAAGAAAAAATATTTGATTTAGATCAAAAAAAATCCTGTTTTTTTCAATCTGTCAGTGAATGTATCTATCTGATAATATTAAGGTTAGACATTTGTATCGTAAGAGAAATTATGTGTTTTCACCATAAAATTGAATAATTTCTCTGCACACGCACTCGGATTTTCTAGATGTACGCAGTGCCCACTATTTGGAATGTTTTCTATTTGGGCATCGCGTGGAAGTTCCTTATAGAGATCTCGGTATTTATGATCTTTATCCCCAAACAGAAACAAGGTGTCTTTGAAAAGGGAATATCTTGTTTGTTTGCTCAAATGCATCTTTCTAAACATTTGTAAAAGAGCTACTGGATCATGTTTTTTTCTTCGTAGTAAAACCTCTTTAAACACTTCTCTTTTTTCTTTAAGAGATGCAAATAGAGGTTGATTATACCATTTGTCTAGAAAGGTTTCAAGAGTGTCTCTCTCTAGAGAATGTTCCCAAGTGGATTCAAAATTTTTTCTAGATTCTTTTTCGGTTGTCTCTTTAAGCCCAACATGGGCTGACATTATGATAGCTGCTGGAAATTTTTCCGAATATTCTTCTCTGAGCATCATGGCGAGCCTGCCTCCCATGGAATAGCCAACTAAAATGGTTTTTTCCAGATAGAGTGCATTTTGTAATTCGAGAAAGGGGTTTAGGATGTCTTCTGACATGGGAGATCCATGGCCTGGAAGATCAACACAAATACAGTAAAACTCATCTTGTAGTGATTTTGAGATGGGAAGAAAGTCTTCTTTACATCCTAAAAATCCATGAAGAAAAAGTACAGGGGGATTTGCAGGTGATCCAAAAGAGGCAAAAGATAGCATACGGTCCTTAGGTTTGTACAAGTTCAGTAGTAGCTTCATAGGCTGCTACTGCCATTTCTGTGATTTGTTTATGTAAAAGAAGGTTTTCTTCTCTATTTGTGGAGATCTCTATGATACAGGATTTTCCCTCTAAGAGGGCTCTTTCTAAGGCCTCTTTCCAATCTTCTGTTTGCAAGTGCATATAGGGTATGCCAAATAGAGGAGCTACATGTGAAAAGCTAAACTCATGAGAAGTTGCAAAATACTCTTCAAAAACATCCTTTTTTTCTTGAACGGGTGAAAAGGAAAAAATAGCCCCACCTTGGTTGTTGATCACTAAGCAAATCACAGGATAGAGCGCATTTTTTAAAAGGGCAAGAGAGTTAATATCATGTAAAAAGGTCAGATCTCCAAGAACAGCAAGAACCGGTTTTTTGATCCCTTCCGCAATGCCTACAGCTGTTGCGATATTTCCATCAATCCCTGCCAGACCTCGGTTGACAAAAACGGAAGCGGAAGGGTGCTTGGGGTAGAAGAAAAAATTCGCATCACGAATCGGCATACTGCTAGCAATAAAAAGCGCGTAAGAAGAGGGGAGAACCTTAGATAACGCAAAAAACACCCCTGGCTCAGTTAGCTTATCTTGATTTATAGAGCGCGTAAATGTAGATGCAATGAGATCAGAATGTGTTTGCCAAGATTCTAGCCATGAAGTGTCTTTACTTTCAGTCTCTGATAAGAGACTTAAGATTTGCTCTGCAAATAGAGTCGGATTTTGCTGGATCCTGTGAGTTACTAGGTGTTCTGGGTCTTGCCTATTTGGATGGTCTGTGACCATGCAATAAGGTACATTCGTTTGACTTTTGACCCAAGGGAGTACTGCTTTTGCAACGTGCTTATTACCAAACTGTACAAACCTATTTCCGAACTGAAGGATAAAGTCGGCTTTTAGGTCCTCTTGATTTAAGAGAAAATTTGCGTAGCGGATATGATTGCTGCGCCATCCATAGGATCTAGCATTCGAAGAAATATCGCTAATGATAGGCCAACCTAGCGTCTCAGCTAGAGAAAAGATAGGCTCTAGATTTTGCGGTGTAGGAAAAGACCCAAGTAGGATGACACCTTTTTTCGCGCTTTCAAAAAGAGCTGCATATTCTTTTGCAGTTTGCGTGGAGAGCATAGGCTCACTTTTCTCATATTTTGTAGAAAAAGAAATGGGCCTGCTCAGTTCTTCTTGAGGGTTTGCTGCATCAAAAAAGGGTTCCCTAAACCTGCAGTTGATTTGTATAGGGCCTGGGTTGTGTGTCTTTGCTTTATACAGACCTTGCGCGACGGTTGTTGCAATAAAGTTGCTAGGAAGGTTTTCATAAGCGCCCACATCGAGTTCCCAGCGTACGTATTTTCCAAAAATCTTACCCTGGTCAGCAGTTTGGTTTGCGCCCGTATCGAAAAGCTCAATCGGTCTATCACAGCTGAGGATAATGAGGGGGATCCCATCTAAAGAAGCTTCCATGACGGCCGGGAAAAGATTTCCAACGGCAGTTCCGGAGGTTACAACGATCGCTACTGGCTTTTTTGAAGCTTTAGCAGCTCCAAGCGCATAGAAGCCAAGACCGCGCTCGTCAAAATGCACGGTTTTGTGCGCGAGCTTAGACCTGGCTATTGCAATGGTAAGCCTTGCAGACCTTGAGCCCGGAGCAATACAGAAGTGATCAACTCCCTGGCGAATCAGCTCCTCTACTAGTGTTTCAGTAAAATAGTCTTGTTTTTGTACATGTTCAATCTTCATAAAAAATCCTAGTAAAGGGGGAAATTTTTGTTTCTAGCTCTTCCCATTCATCTTCTGCTTTTGTTTTAGGTACAATTCCGACACCCGAATATAGTGAAAGCCCATTTTGTGATACAAGAGCGCTTCGAATCGCTACAGAGAAAAAAGCTTCTTTTGGAGAAACCCATCCAAGCGGGGATCCGTACCAACCTCTTGATACATCTTCATTTTTTTCTAAAAAGGGGAGAGCTTCTTCTTTTGGCATACCACCTAAAGCTGGTGTTGGGTGCAATAAAGTGACAATATCTCGGTCTGTTATCTTATCCTTTAACACTCCTGAAAAAGTTTTATACAGGTGTTGCATATAGGTGGTTTTATAAATTTGCAAAGAACTGTCCGTAGCGCTTTTGCAAAGAGTTTTACAAGTCTTGCCCAAAAAATCAGCAACTTTATGAAATTCGTCTAAATCCTTTTCGTGAGAGAAGAGCTCATTTTGGAGAAAAATGTCTTCTTCAAGAGAAGAGCCGCGGCTTCTTGTTGCAGCGAGCGCTTCTGTTTCGAATACATTTTCTACTCGGCTATACAATTTCTCGGGAGTAGCTCCAATAAAGGCGCTACTTCTCGAAAACTGAAGAAGAAAATTTGTGACATTTTCCACAGGTAGGTTTTTCAAAAGGCTATAAGGTTCGAGGTTTTCGCAGAATTGAAAATCAGATCTTCTTGCTAGCACAACTTTAGAGAGGGGAGTGGTTTTCATCGTCTCTTGGGCCAAGAACACTCTTCTGCAAAAGTCTTCTTTCTCTGGGAAGTTTTTCCTCTGCACAAATTTTGGTATTGAAGTCACAGAAGCGGAGATTGCTAAATCGATATCTATAGAGTCCGCCGCATCAATATGATGTCTATAAATAATGCAATGGTCCAAATCTTGGAAAACTTCGATTTGAGGCAGGAAAAAATAGCAGGGGGGGAATTCATTCCAGAGATTATCCTCTGAAACACTTTTTGTAAAACTCATCCCACCAAAAAAACGTAGGGTAGGGGGGAGATCTTCAGATAGTTCAGGGACTTCGTGAAATGACAAGGCGCTGCCCAGAGCTGCTCTAACAAAGTCACTTTTTTTTTCACGAAAGTACATTTTAGGAAAAGAGACTTGCGCCTGTAAAAAGGAAATGACATCGATTGCTTCGCTTATGTGAATGATTTCACAGCGATAGAGATACTCTCTTCCTTGCAGTTTGATCTTTTCAGAGATCTGTGCTATATTCACTTTTCACACCTTCGTACAAAGTGGCTATTCCCCCTGTTAGAGGATAGGCTTTTACCTCAAAAAAACCAGCTTCTTTCATAATCTGACAAAACGCTTCTCCACAGGGAAAGGTATCGATTGTTTTTTGGAGGTAAGTATAGGCTTCTTTGTTTCTAGAGAAAATTCCACCAACAAAGGGGAGTACATTCTTTAAATAAAGAGAGTGGAAAAATCGTAAAATTCGATTCTTCGGCTTAGAAAATTCTAAGATAAGAGCTTTGCCGTGTGGAACCAAAACTCGATGCATTTCTTGTAATGCACCTTTTACATCGACGACATTGCGGATCCCAAAGGAGATCGTTGCTGCATCAAAGGTATTTGCAGAGTAAGGGATGCTAAGCGCACTGGCCTCTTGAAACGTAATATGGGAACCATAGGGTCTCTTTTTTACTTTTTTCTTGGCAATTTCAAGCATTTCATGGGAGAGGTCAATACCCACTGCAGTCCCAAGAGAGGGGTTTTTTTGGAATAAAGAAAAGATTTGATCACCTGTCCCTGTTGCGCAGTCCAGCACGTGTAAAGACTTTTTTTTAGGGATTTTAGAGGCTAAAACCCTTCTCCAGAGCTTATCTATTCCAAAGGATAGGATGCGATTGACCATATCATATGTAGAGGAGATGTTATCAAACATCTTCCAGACTTCTTTTCTAGAAATCTCATTTCCTGAAATTGCATTTCTTGAAAGCTCGCCTTCTGAAGATTGCATAAAACTACCTTGGTAAAACAAAGACTATGAGGTATACCACCTTTGCTTTGGAGAAACAAGAAAAGATTTATATAATAAAAATAATTTTAAGTATCATTTAATGTTAATAATAAATTATTTAATAATTGATTTTTATTTAAATTTTTATCATAATAATTGTGATTTTATTAAATTATTAAAATAACATAATATGGTAAATAATATGACGGATTCAACTTTAAAATATATTGTACAGACTTCTTTTGTTACAACAGGGTATCAAGCTCTGTACGACTGGAAGTATGGGATTCAGCAGCCTTTGCCTACGCAAGGGAAGCCGCTCGGCGCAGGGACTCCAAGCTCAGATGGACAGCCTCCTTCGCCTCCTGATTCAAAGCCAGGCTCAAAAGCAGGATCTTTGGTAAATAGAGCCGCATGGAGAAGTTCGGCTGATGATAGACTTGCAGCTCTTGGTCGTAGTTCATCAGCATCAACAATTGTAGTGACCTCATCGAATGCTCGCCAAAGAGAATCTACAGGACCTAGAATTGTTACTATACATGACTTGGCAAGAGAGGGTGCGCCTTTAGCAGCGCCACAAATGCAAGGAATGCAACCTTATTACGCAGGGCAATCTTCGTATTTTAATCAGTTCGAAATGACGGCTTATAATGCGAGTTCGGTGCAAATGAGAGCGATGGGTCCAATGGGAGGTCCTCCGCCTGCGCTCAGTCGGGATGTATCTTTGATTGGTAAGACGATCCTCTGTGTATTCGGATATGCGGCGCTTACAGTAGTTGGTGTTGTTGAAACAGTTGTAAGAGCTTTTTTTACTTTAGCAACATTAGCTTTATTGGCAGCCTACAGGGATGAGCAAGTGCAGGAAATCTTTGATAAATCTGTTGCAAGTTTAATAAACTCGCTCGGCGCAACATTTTATTGCTTTATTGCGATTTTTCCATATAGTGGATCCCCTGATCAAATGATTGGAAGAATGGTTACAGAGCCGCTTTTCAATCTATGCTTCAGACCTATGGTTCCATGGCTACCTGTTTAATAAAGTGAGCGTTAGCTTTCAGCATTTTTACTAATTTACGTAACCTGAGTTTTTATGAGCCCTCTATTTGGTAGAGATTTGTCTTCTGCTTGTTTTGCTAACGTAGATGCCGCTATGCATCGTTATGCTAGCTATTCAGAGGAACAAGATAAATCTATTTACTTTGAAGAATCAGGAAAGGCCTATGACCTAAATGAGCTTTCTTTTTTTAAGAGAGTGTTTCATTGGATCATGGACTGGATGTATCCGGATGAAAAGATTCGGAAAATCTGTGTGGTCTTCCAAAGATGCAAACACGAGTATTTGGAAATGTTCCATGGGCTTACGATTTCAAAGCTTCCTAATCAGAAGCAAATTTTAGTTGAGAATTTGAAAGTTCGTCAGAGCCACTTAGCATTTTTAGAATTTATTATAAATGCGAATAAGGATCAGTATCTTTTGTATAGCATTACTCATCCCGAAGTCAGTAGTGATCGTAAGTATTACAAATGGTTTATAGAAGCTCAGGATTTTTCACAACTAGTTATTGCACCGCAAGTGCAGACTGTAAATATATCAGAGGGTGAGACTAATCTGCGAAAATATGCCATAGAGTTTCAAAGCGCTCTTCAAAATTTTCTGCAAGATGCATATGTATTTGTCATGACAAAAGATGCAACAGTGCAATCCAAAAAAATAAAGATTTTGGAAGGATATAAGACAAAACTTTTGCGGCTGTATGCGCAAATTGAAGGATATAAGGAATCAAACTTTTTCAAAGTCTATTTACAGCAGAATTCCTCTTTAGTGGAAAATCTGAAGTTTTTTGATCAGTATATAAAACCATTCACACCTCAAACACTCAATACAATATGCATGTCTAAGTTTGAAAAACTGGCAGTTATGCAAAATATGTTAACTTTGAAAGCTGCATACTTAGTCTTAGCCAAAAATTACCAGGCTGTTTCAGAGGAGCGCAGATCTTTAGCTCAGGCGTCATCAACCTCTGGGATGACTCTGGTAGCGCCTTCTACCCAAACTGAAGTAACTGTTATAACTCGTCCTCAAGAACTTCCTGTTACTCTTTCAAGTCTGTTAAAGAGAAGAGAACAACTAGAGAGTCTACTTGAGCAAGTGAAGGACAAGATAGCTGAACTAAAGGGATCTGAAAAGAAAGAACCTACAGTATCAAAAAAGGCTTACGAAGGGCTTACAGCTAGACTTGCAGAAACTCAGGAAGAGTTAGGTAGGTTGAAAATAAAGTTTTCCAAGCTCGAGCAAAGTAATAAAAGTCTTCTTTTAGGGAGCCAAAATCAGCAAACTCGAATTTCAAGCCAAAATCAGGAACTCGTTAGATTAAGATCGGAATTGGAGCAAAGGAATCAAGAAATTACGAGCTTAAATTCTACTTTGGCTCAATTGCAAACACTTTTAGAGACTTTGCTTGCACAAGCAGTAGAAGAGGGGGGAGTTTTAGAGACCATTGCTGGATCGCAAGAAAATCTCACACAAGAGACAGCTTAAAATGACAAGGCGATAGTTTTCTATCGCCTTGTAACTATCTTATTTATGTTTTTTTCTATCAGCTTCTGTCAGATATCTCTTACGAAGACGGATATTTCTTGGAGTGATCTCAACAAGCTCATCGTCTTGAATGAAGTCGATCGCTTGTTCAAGAGTAAATCTTCTTGGAGGAACTAGTATGATGTTTTCATCGCTTCCTGAAGCTCTAACGTTGGTTAACTGTTTTCCTTTTGTAACATTGACAATCAGGTCATTGTCACGAGTGTGTTCACCAACTATCATCCCTTCATATACTTCATCTCCACCATCAATAAAGAGGGTTCCTCTTTCTTGAATTCCGAAGATAGAATAAGGTGTGGCTTTTCCCATGTTGATGGAGATAAGCGCACCTTTCTTTCTACCTGGGATTGCACCTTTCCAAGGAGCGTAGGAATCAAAGAGAGAAGTTAGAATTCCAAGACCTCTAGTCACAGTCATGTATTCGTTACGATATCCCATGAGCCCACGAGTTGGAATCAGGAACTGGATGCTAGAGATTCCGTGTTCGTTGGTTTCTAAAGAGCGCATTTCGCCTTTACGTCTTGAAAGCTCTTCGATGACAGCTCCAGAAAATTCTTGTGGAACTTCGATGTGGGCCACTTCAATAGGCTCATAATCTTGTCCATCAACTTTTTTCAAAATAACTTTAGGTTTAGAGATCGCAAATTCGAAATTCTCGCGGCGCATTGCTTCAAGAAGAACCGAAAGATGGAGCTCTCCTCGTCCGCAAACTCGGATTGCATCATCTTTATCAGGGATTTCCTCGATTTTTAAAGAGATGTTCGCACGTCTTTCATGATTGAGACGTTCTCTGATTTTATTCATAGTAACATGCTTTCCATCTTTGCCTACAAATGGACTATTGTTAACCATCAGCTCGATCGAAAGTGTCGGTTCAGCAAGAGTAATAGGGGGGAGTTGCACAATTTTTTCTGGAACACAGAGTGTATCCCCAATCATGATCTCAGGAACCCCTGCGATATTCACGATATCACCGACTCCAGCTTCAGGCATTTCTACCTTTTTAAGACCGAAATAACCTTCGATACGAACAACTTTATGCTCAGTTGGGTGTCCATTTTTATCGACTTTTACAATCGTCTGTCCTTTCTTGACCTGTCCTTCCAAAATTCTTCCACAAGCCTGTCTTCCAATGAAGTCATCATAGGTGAGCGTCGTAGCTTGCATAAGGAACGGAAGATCCAAATCTCCAGGAGGAGGTGGTACTTTTTCGATGATGAGCTCAAAGAGAGGTCTCATATTGACTCTAGGATCTGTTACGCTCATAGCTGCAAATCCGCCAAGTCCTGATGCGTAGCAAATCGGGAAGTCTAGTTGAGCGTCATTCGCTCCTAATTCTACGAAGAGGTCGAATGTGAGGTTTAACGCTCTGTCTGGGTCGGCGTGAGGGCGATCGATTTTGTTGAGAATTACAATCGGTTGCAGACCTAGTTTGAGAGCTTGAGATAGAACGAATCTTGTTTGCGGCATAGGGCCTTCTTGGGCATCGACAAGAAGAAGTACGCAGTTGACCATGCCAAGTACGCGCTCCACTTCACCAGAAAAGTCGGAGTGTCCAGGGGTGTCGATGATGTTGATCTTATAATCTTCAAAAAAGATACTTGTGTGTTTTGCAAAAATTGTAATACCACGCTCTTTTTCTTGATCGTAGCTATCCATCATCCGCTCTTGTACTATTTCATTGTCTCGGAAGATGTTTGATTGTTTTAAAAGACTGTCTAATAAGGTGGTTTTACCATGGTCGATGTGAGCGATGATGGCAATATTACGAATTTTTTTTGGTGAAAACATGATATTTAATATTGTTAAATTTTTGTTTGGAAACTAATTTTAAAATACTCAGGATTAAAAATCTATAGATAGTTTTACGAAGGAAAAAGAATTTGCTTTTATTTAGGGGAAATAGGTATCCTGACCTTGCGACTGGAGCGTAGGATGAGCTATGGAAATTCATGAAGAGGACAAGATAAACGAAGAGCACGCAAGTGCCGGAAATCTGATGGAATCCAGAACTAGCCATCTCGATGACCTTCTTAGTGAAAAGCTTGAAAAGGCTTTTGAACAGCAAACTTCCCATTTTATTTTACACGATATAGCCAAAATCGCCTCGGAATACTCTCCGATTGACTTAGCCTATGTAGCTTCAAGACTTCCTTCCAATGACCGTTTTGTTTTATACGACAACCTTTCCAATCTCGAAGCAAAAACTCAATTTATTATTAATACTGATAGCAATACAAGAGCTGCCGTTCTTTGGCATATTAGCGACGCGGAAATCAAACAATTACTTGAAAACATGCCAACTGATGAAGCTGTATCAGTTCTTGAGGGGATGTCCGAGAGAAGATATAGACGTATTGTTGATATGCTAGAGCCTATAAAAGCCGGTAAAATTAAAGAAATTAAGAAACACCAGCTCAATACAGCTGGTCGCTTGATGACAAATGAATTTTTTTCTTTTACTATGGATATGACGATCGGCCAGGTCGCTGAGTATATCCGCAATAATCCTGGAATTGATCTAACAAGACGCATTTTTGTAGTGAGCTCTATAGGAGAACTATTAGGATATGTTCCAGCGCGTAATTTAATTATCAATCCCCATACCTTCAGCTTAAAGCAAGTCATGCGCCCTATATTACATAAGGTGAATGTGGATTCAACTCGGGAAGAAGTGGTAGACCTTGTAGAGCGTTATAAAATTTCAGCACTTCCTGTAGTGGATGAGAACGACGTGATTATTGGTGTAATTACGTATGAAGATGTAGTTGAAGCAATTGAAGACATCGCCGATGAAACCATCGGGCGCATTGCCGGTACAGGTGAAAAGGTGAGCGAGCATGATCCTATGCTTAAGCGTTTTTTTGCGAGATCTCCTTGGCTGATCGTAACTCTTTTTGCTGGTCTCTTAAATATGTGGGTCATGTCTTGTTTTCAAACGTACGCAGGTTTTGCTTTTACGTTTGTTTTATTTTTTGTTCCCTTGATTACTGGACTTTCAGGAAATATTGGGATTCAATGCAGTACAGTGCTCGTTCGTAGTATGGCAATTGGTGCGCTCTCTGCGGGAAGCAGAGGAGAGGCAATTTTCAAAGAAATTACGATTGGCCTTTCCATCGGTTTACTATTTGGAACGATTAGCGGACTCATCGTTTACACCTTTGATTTTATCGGGATTACAGGGATTTCTGTAAATCCTCTTGTACTCGGATCGATTGTTGGCATCGGACTTTGGGGGGCATGTCTTGCAGGAACTTTGCTCGGAGTTTTTTCTCCGCTCTTCTTTGCAAGGATAGGTGTTGATCCAGCGATTGCATCAGGGCCGATCATCACTGCATTTAATGACTTTTTGTCTATGTCGATTTATTTTTTAATTGCTTTGGGACTTGGAACTCTTTTGCTATAAATTTTATTGCTATTTTGCAGGTTTTTGCACTATAGTCCTGAAACAGAAAAGAAAGGGCTTTTGATGGAGCGGACACCAAAAAATTATGATGGAACGCAAACTACCAATAAGCATATAAAACAGCTTTTGCCCAGTGTGCTGGAAAAACTGGGGAAAAATTATAAAGATCAGGGAAGTCTTGTAATAGCAGCGTGGCCGGAGGTAATCGGAGAAAATCTAGCTCCCATGACGAGCGCGATTTCTTTCGAAAATGGAACCTTGACAGTGCAGGTGAAAAATTCTACGCTCCATAGTTTGCTTTCAGGACAAGAAAAGGGAAGGTTACTTTCTTTATTAAAGGAGAAATTTCCTTTTACAAACATTCAAAAGATTGTTTTTCGAAGAATTTAAAGACAGAGGAAAGCACAGCAAGGTATGACTACAATGACAAAAGAACAAGAATACGATGCGAGTTCGATTACAGTTCTCGAAGGTTTGCAAGCTGTTCGAGAACGTCCAGGGATGTATATAGGTGACACCAACAGCGGCGGGTTGCATCATCTCGTTTATGAGGTCGTTGATAACTGTATCGATGAAGCCATGGCAGGGTTTTGTACAGAAATCACTGTGCTCCTACATAAGGACCATTCTGTTTCTGTGGAGGATAACGGACGAGGCATTCCTGTCGGACGGCATGAGAAAGAATCTCTTAAACAAGGAAGAGATGTCACAGCTCTTGAAGTTGTTATGACAATTTTGCATGCGGGTGGGAAGTTTGACAAAAATACCTACAAAGTTTCTGGTGGTTTACATGGCGTAGGGGTTTCTTGCGTAAACGCTCTTTCTAAAAAACTGCAAGTCGAAGTGTTCCAAAATGGAAAAATGTATGAGATGGGCTTTGCTAAAGGTAAACCCGTTCATCCTCTCAAACTTATGGGAGAATCACCAAAAAGAGGAACGAAAGTTTCTTTCTGGCCTGATGATTCTATTTTCACTGTTACTGTGTATGATTATGACATTTTGCTTAAACGATTAAGAGAGCTTGCTTTCTTAAACCGCGGTATTACGATTCATTTTCGCGATGAAAGAAATGATGAGCATGATCCTGTGAGTTTTTGCTATGAAGGAGGACTTGCCTCTTTTGTCGATTACCTCAACGAAAACAAAACACCTCTTTTCCCTAAACCAATTTATTTTTTAGGTAAAAAAGAAGGTACGGATGGCCCAATTGAATTTGAAGTAGCGATGCAGTGGAATGAGACCTACATAGAAAATTTATACTCCTATGTCAATAATATTCCTACAAGACAAGGGGGAAGTCACGTCACTGGATTTTCTACTGCGCTGACCCGCGTACTGAACCAATATATTAAAAATCACCAGACCATAAAAACTGATAAGATTGCAGTGACTGGCGATGACATGCGCGAGGGTCTTACAGCGGTGGTTTCCGTAAAAGTTCCGAATCCTCAATTTGAAGGACAGACTAAGCAAAGGCTGGGAAACAGTGACGTTGCATCTATTGTGCAACAGATCACAGGGGAAGAGCTTACTACCTTCCTAGATGAAAATCCGCCTATTGCAAGAGCGATCGTTGAAAAAGCAATCATTGCAGCGCAGGCTAGAGAAGCCGCTCGTAAAGCAAGAGAGCTTACTCTTCGAAAGACAGCGCTTGATAGCGCAAGGCTTCCTGGAAAATTGACTGACTGTCAAGAGAAAGATCCTGCTTTATGCGAGATCTATATCGTTGAGGGAGACTCTGCGGGCGGTTCTGCAAAACAGGGAAGAGACAGACGTTTTCAAGCGATCCTTCCAATACGCGGTAAGATTTTGAACGTAGAGAAGGCAAGACTTGAAAAAGTTCTGCAAAATACGGAAGTAGGCGCAATGGTAGCGGCGTTCGGCTGCGGAATTGGGATAGATAATTTTAATCTAGACAAGCTCAGATATCATAAAATTATCATCATGACGGATGCGGACGTGGACGGATCTCACATCCGTACACTTCTTTTGACATTCCTCTATAGACATATGCCGGCGCTTGTTGAAAATAACTTTGTATATATCGCTAGACCTCCTCTCTATAGGGTCACACGTAAAAAAATAAGCCGTTACATCCATAGCGAAAAAGAGATGGATGAATACCTCCTCAAACTGGGAAGCAGCGATATTACTCTTCGTCTTATCGGACAGACGGATGTTCTTTCCAAAGAAGAGATGGAAGAGCTTTTTGCTGTAATCCAAGAACTTGAAGTTTTCATGGCATCCATTGAGCGTAAAGGGATTCCTTTCCGTGAATTCCTAAACTCTAAAAATGAAGAAGGGAAACTCCCTAGATACCATGTGATGCTTAGAGAAGAGTCCAAATATGTATATTCTTCTGATGAGTTTGCAGAGATGAAAAGCCAAGATGAAGAGTACAAAAAAGAAGAGCATATGAAAAAGCTCGCCTCGATTCCTGAAGCAGAACAGACAGAAGAAATGAAGATTTTCCGTTACAAAGGACTTCCTTTCACAGAGCTGTACGATGAAGAACACCTTCATCGTATGAAGAATCGCTTAGCGAACTTTGATTTCGCATTTGATCAATACCTGATCGCAAATGGAAAGCTTTTCGATATTATCGAATCGGAAGGTCAAGAAACTCCTGTTTATACACTGCGTGAATGCATTGATTTTATTCGCGCAAACGGTCGTAAAGGGATTGAGATCCAACGGTACAAGGGTCTTGGTGAGATGAACGCAGATCAGCTGTGGGAGACTACAATGGATCCTGCAAAACGAACTCTAATGAGAGTGACATTGCCTGATGCAATTGCAGCAGATCATATGTTTACGATGCTTATGGGAGAAGATGTTCCTCCTAGACGAGCATTTATTGAACAACATGCCTTATCAGTAAAGAATTTGGATATCTAAGGAGATCGAATCGACTATGTCCTATACTCATAATGAAATTATCCTACCAAGAAACGTAGAAGAAGAAGTGAAAGAGAGCTATTTGCGCTACTCTATGTCCGTGATCATCTCTAGAGCTCTACCTGATGTGCGTGATGGTCTCAAACCTTCGCAAAGAAGAATTTTGTATGCAATGCGCCAACTTAACCTTTCCCCTGGTGGAAAGCATAGAAAGTGCGCAAAGATTTGCGGGGATACATCGGGAGATTTCCACCCTCACGGGGAAACGGTGATCTATCCAACCCTTGTGCGCATGGCGCAAGACTGGGTAATGAGATATTCGCTGATCGACGGTCAAGGAAACTTTGGATCTATCGACGGCGACCATCCTGCTGCGATGCGTTATACTGAGGCAAGGCTTACCCACGCTTCTATGGCGCTTATGGAAGATTTGGAAAAAGATACAGTAGATCTGGTACCTAACTATGACGAGACAAAATTAGAACCTGTCGTGTTCCCATCAAAAGTTCCTAATTTGCTCATGAATGGATCTTCAGGAATTGCTGTGGGGATGGCAACAAACATTCCTCCGCACAACCTAGAAGAGCTTATCAATGCTACAACTCTTGTGATTGATAATCCTTCTACTACAGTCGATGAGATCATGGAAGTGATGCCAGCTCCTGACTTTCCAACAGGTGGGATCATCTGCGGCTATAGAGGGATTAAAGAAGCATTCCACACAGGAAGAGGAAAACTTCTTGTCAGAGCTGTCATTCGCATAGAAGATATGGATGGAACCGCTGAAAGACAGCGCCTCGTCATTGATGAGATCCCTTACAATGTGAACAAATCTGAGCTTATTAAACAAATCGCAGACCTTGTGAATGCAAAAACACTAGCGGGTATTTCCGATATTCGTGATGAATCTGACAAAGACGGTCTTCGCATTGTGATCGAACTAAAAAGGGGTGAAATCCCTGATGTGACGATCAACCAGCTTTACAAGTTCACTAATTTACAGGTGACATTTGGCTGTAACATGCTAGCTCTTGATAAGGGCCTTCCTCGCACGATGAATATTAAACATATGATCGCTGCTTGGGTAGATCACCGAATTGAAGTGATTAGACGTAGAACTCGTTTCGAGCTTGCGAAAGCAGAAGCGAGAGCCCATATCTTAGAAGGTTATTTAAAAGCACTTGATCACCTAGATGCTGTCGTTCGTTTGATTAGATCTTCAAATAGTAGAGACGAAGCAAAAACAGCTCTTATGATGCAGTATACGTTATCGGAGAAGCAAGCAAATGCTGTTCTTGACCTTCGCTTATACCAATTGACAGGACTTGAAAAAGAAAAGATCGAAAACGAATACAACGATCTTTTAGCAAAAATAGCTCATTTTAGAGCTCTTTTAGCAAATGAAATGCTTGTTCGTGGGGTAATTAAAGAAGAACTCCATGAAGTGAAAAAACACTATAGATCCGATCGTAAAACAAAAATCATTGCAGCTGAGGGCGACCTTCAGATGGAAGATATTATTGCGAACGAGCCTGTGATCATCACAATTTCGGAAGATGATTATATCAAGAGAATGCCTGTTGATACATTCCGCGAGCAAAGAAGAGGCGGCCAAGGCGTGATCGGTATGGATATGAAAAAAGAGAGCGACAGTTTAAAGAGCATCTATTTCGCATCCACACATGATTATCTTCTCCTGTTTACGAATTTAGGAAGATGTTATTGGCTCAAAGTATGGCAGATCCCAGAGACGGGTAGAAGATCAAAAGGAAAGCCGATCATCAACCTACTTGAAGATATCCAGAAAGACGAGAAAGTAGCGGCAATACTCCGAGTGAAAAACTTTAAAGATGAAGCAAGCATTCTTCTCGCAACGAAAAACGGAGTGGTTAAGAAAACAACACTCGATGCTTTTGATACTCCTAGAAGAAAAGGTGTATATGCGCTCAATATCGATGAAGGAGATGAGCTCATCGCAGCAAGACTTACGAAAGAAAACCAGCAGGTTATGCTCTTTACCAAAAATGGTATGGCCGTGCGCTTTGACCAAGCAGCTGTGCGTCCTGTTGGACGTGTTGCAAGGGGAGTAAAAGGAGCGACGCTTCGCGGTGAAGATGATGCAGTTGTTTCTTGTGAAGTGGTAACTCCTGAAGAAAGTGTGCTTGTTGTTTGTCAAAACGGTTTTGGTAAGAGATCTTCAGTAGAGGATTTCCGTCAAACAAACCGTGGCGGCGTGGGAGTTAGGTCTATCATTACAAGTGAGCGCAATGGATCTGTTGTCGGGGCGATTTCCGTGCAAGACAATGACAGCGTGGTCATGATGTCAAATGGTGGGCAGACAGTTCGAATTTCCATGAAAGACGTTCGTGTGATGGGCCGTTCTACACAAGGTGTAAAACTGGTAAATCTACAAGAGAGCGATGTTGTTGTAGCGATGCAAAAGCTAGAACAAGGATCTGAAATTGTTGAAAAACTGGAAGAGTAATGCACAAAGGTCTTTTGATCACCTTTGAGGGCGGAGAGGGTGCGGGTAAAAGCACCCTCATTCAAAAAGTCTATGATTTTTTGAAAGAGCGTTACGCAAGTGTGGTTAGAACCAGAGCCCCTGGTGGAACAAAACTAGGGGAACATATTAGGGACCTTCTTCTGAGCAAAGAAGAAATTGCTTTAGAGCAAAGAGCAGAACTTTTTCTTTTCCTTGCAGACAGAGCCCAACATGTAAAAGAAGTCATTAGACCCGCACTTGAGAAAAATAGTCTTATCCTTTGTGACCGTTTTCATGACTCTACCATTGCCTATCAAGGGGGGGCTAGAGGATTTGGAGAGAAGTTTGTTGAAGATCTCTGCCTTTTTGCGTCAGGAAACTTACAAAGCGATCTCACCATTTATTTAGATATTGATCCAGTCTTTGGGCTAGAAAGGGTGAAAAGAAATAGACCTGTCCAAGACCGTATGGAAGCGGAGCATCTTGATTTCCACCGAAAAATTCGTGCAAGCTTCCAAAGGATTGCATCTGTAGACCCGGAGCGCTTTCGGATGATAGATGCAAGAGAGTCTATAGAAAATGTGTTTCAACAAGCAATAAAGTTGATCGATGAGCTTTTGTGACCTTCTTGGAAATTCTCAAGTAAAATTCCGCCTTCAGTATATGCTTAAGACAAAGCATATTCCCTCTACTCTTCTTTTTGCAGGCCCAAGAGGTGTTGGCAAGATGCTGTTTGCAAAAGCGTTTGCAGCTGAGCTTATGGGAGAGAAACATAAAGAAAAGATCGAGAAGGGGATTCATCCGGATATCCACATCTATACACCGGAAGGAAAAAGCTATACTCATCCGATCGCTACTATGCGAGAGATGCTAGACGAGATGCAGATGCCCCCCTTTGAGGCTCCCTGCAAAGTGTTTATCATCGATGATTTTGAAGCTATGCTGCTTGTTAGCAGCAACGCTCTCTTAAAAAGTTTGGAAGAGCCGCTAGAAAATACCTATATTATCGCCATCACATCAGCTCCTGAAAAGCTTCTTACGACAATCCTATCTCGTATGCATAAAATCACTTTTTTCCCCATTGCTCAGGATGATGTTATAAAGGCGCTACAAAACCATGGAATAGAACCTGTTTCCTCTAAAGAGATTTCTCTTCTTTCGGAAGGTTCGCTTGGAAAGGCTTATTTCCTGATTGATAATCCCAAGCATTTAGCGAAAGAGAGAATCGTAGACTTATTTGTATCTATTGAAGAAGGGGAGTATACGAAGTTCATCCAAATCTTGGCAGAGATTGAAAAACATGTAGAGTCCCTTGAAGAAGGCGGTGTATCCCTCGGTGTAGACCTAGTCTTTGAACAGATTCTGTACTGGTATCGAGATATTACTATTCTGAAAGCGGGGCAGTCTTCTCTTTTCTATGCAGGGGAAAAAGAGCGTTTAATAAGATGGAAAAACAACCATTCCATACCACTTGAAAAAATGATAGAGTGGGTAGGGGAGGCAAAAGTTTCTCTGCAGCACAATATCAAACTTCGTACCGCACTCGAAAATTTTTTCTTGCGCTTAGGTAGTTTCAAATAGATTTGTCTATCGTATGTCTAAAGCCATTTATAAAAAAAATTTACCGACTCTTAATTGCCTTAATTGTAGCTGCTTTTATTTTTTCATTTCCTATCAATTCAGCTAGTCTTAAGGCTTCATTTTTGTCCGGAATCCGTTCTATTTTCTTAGCAATTATATTGAAAGTCTGCTCAGTGGGTCTATAATCCACCGGGATTTCCTTTGCGATTCTTAGAGCTTTATCTATATCGGTAGCCCGCTCTAAACTTTTAACTAACAAATTGAAAGCAATCTCTCTGATAGAAGTATATTCATTCGGGATTTGCTCTATAATTTTTAGAACTTTATCTATGTCAAACAGTGGCAATTTGAGAACTGTCCTTGAGAAAGCGATACTTCTGGCAGAAGTATATTCATCTGGTATTGACATTGCGATTTTTAGAGCTTTGTCTACACCAGAAACATCGGCTACTTTGTAAGCTATCTTTTGAAAAGCAATACTTCTGGCAGAAGTATATTCATCTGGTATTGACATTGCGATTTTTAAAGCTTTGTCTACATCAGAAACATGGCTTACTTCGTAAGCTAGCTTTTCGAAAACGGTAAATTTTTCATCCTCATATTCATCTGGTATTGCCTTTGCGATTTCTAAAGCTTTAGTAAATCCCAAGTACACTAAGCCTCTTGCAATCTCTTGGAAAGCGATACTTCTGGCAGAAGTATATTCATTTGGTATTGCCCTTGCGATTTTTAGAGCTTCATTTATGTCGGGAATCCGGTATAGTTCGTAAGCTAGCTTTTCGAAAAGGATAAATTTTTCATCCTCATATTCATCGGGTATTGCCTTTACGATTTCAAAAGCTTTAGTAAATCCAAAGCTCACTAATTCTCCTGCAATTTCTTTGAGCCTTCGAGATTTCTCTTCCCCTGCATCCATTTTTTTTACTTCAGCAAGTTCCTGATATATCTCTGCAAGCTCGGGGATATGTTCCAAATGAAGAGGTTTCTTAGTCTCAACAAGCGCTTGTTGTAATGCTTTTAATGCTTCTTTAGGAAGCGAGGAAAGAGTCTTGACTAAATAATCCTGTAAGCTCAAAAAGTCTTCTTTCAGACTAAGTAAAGTAAGGGTCTTTAACACATCGGTAGGCTTTAGAAAAGACAAGCATTTTTGGACTACTTGCGGGTACTCTTTTAGATTTACGGTGATTGTAGTGAGGAATTTATTCACATCAACTAATCGTTCACTTCTTAGCACGCTTGTAGTCCAGTTGTTCCAAGCTCTGCTTACTAATCTTGCGGCTCCCGCCTCTTTAGGCGTTAAATAGGAAATGATCCTAGAAAAAACATCAAAAGTTAGTTTTTGCGAAGGGTCATATTTGACCGCCTCTTTTCCCGTTTGTGCGGTATGTGGGGTTATCCCTTGAGGACCTTCTGTAGGTCCGCGCGTTTTGCTCATGATCCTCTCAAAAAATTACATTAAGAAATTTGTAAAATACTAACTTTAATCTAAGTAAATAGAAATAAAACGCAATTAATTAAATCGAAATAAGCAAGGTGATAAATGAAAAAAAATCATTTTATCCGAAAATAGATGAGTCTTTTCCCCTCTCCAGAAGAAGGAAAAGAAAATGATTCAGTGGGTAGGAAGGGCAAAAGTTTCTCTCCAGCACAATATCAAACTTCGTCCCGTGCTCGAAAATTTTTTCTTACGCTTAGGTAGTTTCAAATAGATTTGTCTATCGTATTTATAAAGCTATTTGCATAAAAAAATTTACCGATTCTTAATTGCCTTAATTGTAGCTGCTTTTATTTCTTCATCTCCTATCAATTCAGCAAGTCTTAAGGCTTCATTTTTGTCCGGAATCCACTCTATTTTCCTAGCAATTTGCCGGAAAGCTTCCATAACGGCTTTATTCAAAGAGGCAATTCGATCGGCATCTTTTATAGTAGGTATATATTCTTGTATTGTCCTTGCGATTTCTAAAGCTTTACTTATGTCAGGAACATCCTTTAATCTGTTGGCTATCCTAAAGAAAGCGATATATCTTGCATGATCATATTTATCCGGTATTTCCTTTGCGATTCTTAGAGCTTTATCTATGTCAGAAACCCACGTTAATTTGTCAGCTATCATTTCGAAAGTGGTACGTCTGGCAAAATCATATTTATCCGGTATTTCCTTTGCGATCCTTAGAACTTTATCTATGTCAGAAACTCGCGCTAATTTGTCAGCTATCATTTCGAAAGCGATATCTCCTGCAAAATCATATTTACTTGGTATTTCCTTAGCGATTTCTAAAGCTTTATCTATGTCGGGGACCTGCTCTAATTTGCGAGCTATCATTTCGAAAGCGGTACGTCTGGCAACATTATATTTATTTGGTATTTCCTTTGCGATTCTTAGAGCTTTATCTATATCGGGGACCTGCTCTAATTTGCGAGCTATTATTTCGAAAGCGGCATCTCTGGCAGAATCAGAATTATATTTATCCGGTATTTCCTTTGCGATTCTTAAAGCTTCATCTATGTCGGGAACCTGCTCTAATTTGCGAGCTATCTCTTTGAAAGCGGTGCTCATATATTCTTCTGGTATTTCCTTTGCGATTCTTAGAGCTTCATCTATGTCGGGAACCTGCTCTAATTTGCGAGCTATCTCTTTGAAAGCGGCACTTCTGACAAAATCATATTTACTTGGTATTTCCTTTGCGATTCTTAGAGCTTTATTTATGTCAGAAACCCACGTTAATTTGTCAGTTATCTCTTTGAAAGCGATACTTCTGGCAAAATCATATTTATCCGGTATTTCCTTTGCGATTCTTAGAGCATCATCTATGCTAGAAACCAGTTTTAATTCGTCAGCTATCTTTTTGAAAGCGACCCTACTGACAAAATCATATTTATCCGGTATTTCCTTTGCGATTCTTAAAACTTTATCTAAATCAGATACCCGCGCTAAATTGCGCTCTAACTCTTCGAAAGCGTTATATTTGGTAAGCCCTCTCCAAGATTTATCCGGTGTTGCCTTTGCAATTTCTAAAGCTACATCTATATCAGAAACCATGGGTAATTTGCGAACTAGCTCTTCGAAAACGGCAAATTTTTCATCCTCATATTCATCCGGTATTGCCTTTGCGATTTCTAAAGCTTTAGTAAATTCCCCCAAGCTCACTAATTTTCCTACAATTTTCTTAAGCCTTTCAGATTTCTCATTCCCTTTACTCATTTCATTTACTTCAGCAAGTTCCTGATATATCTCTGCAAGCTCTGGGATATGTTCCAAATGAAGAGGTTTCTTAGTCTCAATAAGCGCTGCTTGCAAAGCTTTTATAGCTTCCTTAGGAAGAGATGAGAGAGTTTTAACCAAAAAATCTCGCAGACTCAAAAAGTCTGCTTTTAAACTCAGTAAAGTAAGGGTCTTTAACACATCGGTAGGCTTTAGAAAAGACAGGCATTTTTGGACTACTTGCGGATATTCTTTTAGGTTTGCTGTGATTGTAGTGAGGAATTTATTTACATCAATTAATCGTTCACTTCTTAATGCGATTGTAGTCCAGTTGTTCCAAGCTCTGCTTACTAATCTTGCTGCTCCCGCCTCTTTAGGCGTTAAATAGGAAATGATCCTAGAAAAAACATCAAAAGTTAGTTTTTGCGAAGGGTCATATTTGACTGTTTCTTTCCCTGTTTGTACGGTATGTGGGGGTATCCCTTGAGGTCCTTCTGTAGGTCCGTGCGTTGTACTCATGATCCTCCCCAAAAATTACATTAACAAATTTGCAAAACACTAACTTTAATCTAAGTAAATAGAAATAAAACGCAATTAATTAAATCGAAATAAGCAAGGTGATAAATGAAAAAAATCATTTTATCCGAAAATAGATGAGTCTTTTTCCATCCCCAGAAGAAGGAAAAGGAAATGATCCAGTGGGTAGGGGAGGCAAAAGTTTCTCTCCAGCACAATATCAAACTTCGTACTGTGCTAGAGAATTTCTTCTTGCGGTTAGGTAACTTTGCCTCTTGAAGATAAGTCTAATATTACGGTTTCAAAACTATCTCGTTTATTTAATCCTATAGCAGTTAGGCAAATATCACGAACCTATTGATTAAATTTAAATTGAAGATCTTGTAAAAAGTTCCATAATGGGTAATGTCTTCTTTGATGATAATTTTCCTTTACACATACTATCAGTCCATGTTTCATAAGTGGGGTAAGCCCGTTTCGCCAAGCAACTACAGACAAAGCTAGCTCTTCCGGGTACAAAGTCATGCATGGTTCAACTCTTTTTGTTTCTTCAAACCACTCTGAAATAACTTTCATACTTTTCGGGTTGTCTGCATTAAAACCAACTATAGTTGTAGTTATATGTGGAATTTGAGCTAAATGGGCATTGGATATTTTAAGAGAATGTATGGCTCCATCCAGATGGTGCCCATACTTGTAACCAAAATCTAGATTCACTCCCCCTGAAAGACAAAGATGTCCTTTTTGCTCAAGAAGAGTAAAGATCTCTTGCAGGTTTTTTAGAGGGTACAAAGATAGGTCTATCCATAAAATATTCTTATATCCCAATTCAATAGCTTCCTTAAAAAAAGCTACTTTCCATGAATAGGGTATGTGGCAAAGCTTGATTCCTTCTTTGTTCATGTAAGGATACCCGCCTTTCCTTATAAGAATATCCCCTTGAAAACCCTTTTGACGCAGTTCAGTCCGAAGTACATCTATTCTTTTAGCATACATAGGATCATAAGAGCTATATAGTAGAATGCAGTTTTTATTTTGCTTATTTGCGACTAGCCTATTTATCTCAAAAACCGGCATTTCGTCCTGGTCACTAACAAGCTGAATAACTCTCCGTGCACGGCCAATCCCAGTCTTATTCTCGCCTTTTATTGGTAAGTAGAAAGGAGCTAAATACTCTCTCTTTCCATAACGTAAAAATTCTTGGATTTGCTTATATTCTTCAAGAGTTGGACTACGTAAATCTTTGATTTTTGAAAACACCCTTTCTACTTCTTCTTCTCCTTCATAAGAAAAAACGGAGAAAGAAATGCAGAAAGTAAGAAAGAGTATTAAGCATTTGAATGCTTTTCTAGCCGTTGTCATTGTATCCTCAAAATATTGCAATGGTGTTTTTTTAAAAAAATCATTGGCTTTTTTTAGATAAAAGAAAAGAAAATTTGACGAGCATCATGTTTTGCTAATGATAGGAATTTCCTTTTCGATTATTTTGTAAAATTCTGAGCATTGGAAACTAAGAGAGCCAAAAAAACTGAAATATGATATGAGCTAATCTATGGCTAAAAAATATGATGAAAGCACAGTTCTGTCTTTAGATGCGCTAGCCCACATACGGCTACGCTCTGGGATGTATATTGGTCGTTTGGGGGATGGTTCACATCCAGATGACGGTATTTATGTGATGCTCAAAGAAGCGATCGATAACGCTGTTGATGAATTCATCATGGGACATGGGAAACAAGTAGTCATTGGACTTAATGAGAAGACCTCTACTGTATCCGTGCGAGACTTCGGACGCGGGATTCCGCTTGGCAAAGTGATTGAGTGTGTAAGTCAGATCAATACAGGTGCCAAGTATAATGACGATGTCTTCCAATTTTCTGTGGGACTTAACGGTGTGGGCATGAAGGCCGTCAATGCTCTTTCTTCCCAGTTCGTCGTAAGAAGCGTGCGAGATGGGGAATTTTTTGAAGCTAGATTTAGTAAAGGTATCCTTCAAGATAAGAAGAAGGGGAAAACAAAAGAAGAGGATGGAACCTTTGTTGAGTTTACTCCTGATACCGAGATTTTTAAAAAATTTGCCTTTCAAAAAGATCTGATCTTAAAACGTCTTTGGCACTATGCGTATCTAAATATTGGGCTTACCCTGGTTTTCAATGGCGAGTCGATCTATTCGGAAAATGGACTTTTAGATCTTTTAAGCGAAGAAGTGAAAGATGATCGTCTCTATGAGCCTCTTCACTACAGAGGAAAACATCTAGAGTTTGCGCTTCTACATTCTTCGAGCTATGGAGAGACCTATTTCTCTTTTGTCAACGGTCAATATACTCAGGATGGGGGAACACATCTATCAGCTTTTAAAGAGGGGATTTTGAAGGGTGTGAACGAGTACGCGAAGAAAAGTTTTCAGGGTATTGATGTCCGTGAAGGAATTATAGGAGCCATCCTCATTAAGGTAAAAGATCCAGTCTTTGAATCCCAAACAAAGAACAAGCTCTCCAATAATGAGATTAGGGGCCCGATCGTACAAGAAGTTAAAGAGGCCGTTCAAAATCTTTTATACAAGAATGAAGAAACGGGCAAAAAGATCGTTGAGAGGATCCTCTTTAACGAAAAGCTCAGAAAGGAATTAGCAGCTGTTAAAAAGGAAGCGAAAGAAAAACAAAAGAAGATCTCTTTCAAGATTCCAAAACTACGCGACTGCAAATACCATTTTGGTGATGGAACGATACATGGAGCAAGTTCCGTGATTTTCCTCACAGAAGGAGATTCGGCTTCCGCATCGATTGTCATGACAAGAGATCCACTTACCCAAGCCGTATTTTCTCTCCGCGGTAAACCACTCAATGTCCACGGGATGAAAATTGAGCAGCTCTATAAAAATGAAGAGATGTACAACTTGATGTCAGCGCTGAATATTGAAGACGACCTCGCAAACCTTCGCTACAATAAAGTGATTTTGGCAACCGATGCTGATGTGGATGGTATGCACATACGCAATCTACTTATCACCTTCTTTTTGACCTATTTTGAAGGGCTTGTATTAAATGGTCATCTCCACATCTTAGAAACTCCTTTATTTAAAGTAAGGAATAAGGAGAAGACGATCTATTGCTATTCGGAAGAAGAAAAAGATCGTGCTTCAAAAGAGCTCAAGAAAGGAATTGAAATTACCAGATTCAAGGGACTTGGAGAGATCTCTCCTGACGAATTTAAACAGTTTATCGCAAAAGATATCCGTTTGCTGCCCGTGCTCATCCAAAACCTCTCGGACATTAAGCCCACACTTGAGTTTTACATGGGCAAGAACACTCCTGAAAGAAAGAATTTTATAATGCAAAACCTGGTGGCTGAAGATGGATGACCTGAAACATCAGATGAAGGATCATTTCATTAGGTACGCCTCTTATGTCATTCTTGACAGGGCAATTCCAAACGTGGTCGATGGACTTAAACCTGTACAAAGACGTATTTTAGAAATTTTGTGGAGACAAAACGATGACAAGCTCCATAAAGTTGCCAATATAGTAGGGCAAACGATGCAGCTGCATCCTCATGGTGATGCCCCGATCTATGAGGCCCTGATCAACCTGGCAAACAAAGGGTTTGTTATGGATAGGCAGGGGAATTTTGGGAACATCTTTACAGGAGATCCATCAGCTGCGGCCCGTTATATTGAAACAAGGCTCTCTCCCT
>JABEVM010000105.1 GCA_013041585.1 Chlamydiota bacterium | reverse complement strand
GAACTTGCCCTAACATGCAGAGATTTTGCTTTCTTAGAAAAAGTGTATACAGACTCTCAAATAGCTGAGAAAACAAACTCAGAAACGTATGTACAGGTGCTATCTGCAATAAAAATGGGCGCTAGGATCGAATCTGCAGCAGATCCTGAAACAGGACTAGACAATGCAAAAAGGATTTTCGCAAAAGCTAAAGCTGAAGAAAAAGCAACTGTAGAACTATACAACCTCATGATCCAAATTGCAGGTATTTATGGAGAGATTGAGTATGCTAAAGAGCTTTTCGAAGAGACTAAGCAGACAGCTACTTGCGAAACGTATGAAGCCATTCTTTTCTCCGCAGGAATAAATCAAGATAGAAACTACGCGAACCATACTTTCCTCGCAGGTCAACGAGCATATGGAAAACTTGTTCCTGCTATGATCCACACTTGTAGCATCATCGGAGCGTTAGATGCTGCAGAAAGAAAATTTCTACAAAGTCTACATCAAAAGTCTATTGCAAGAGGCCGGGAGATGTCTTTAGAGCATGTAAAAGAGCAATATAAAACAAAAGACACCCCTCCAACCTTATTGATTCCAGAAACCATAGAAGCATGGGACTATGCAAAAAGAATCTATTCCAGTTTAGATAAAAAAACGCAATCTGGTGATAAATTTATTCCTGTAGAGACGTGTGTTTCATTCATTCTCTTTGGTGGAGAAATCGCTGATTTTTCCTTTGCAAAACAAGTCTTTGAAAAAGCGCGGAGCGTAAAGCTAGCTGCTCCAGAACTTTTTAGCGCACTAATTGAGACTGCAACAAGATGCAAGACTCCTGAGGCTACTTCTTACGCAAAAGACGTGTTTGCGCAAGCTAAAGGGGAAAATGTACACGCCCTTGTTTATGATAAAATGATCGATCTTGCAGCAGCAGATGGTGATGTAAGGCTTGTAAGAGAACTTGTAGCAGAAGCTAAAGGGAGAGGCTTTTTAACTCGAAATGTTTGCGACGCTTATATCTCTTGCCTCGTACAACATGATCTTCTAACTGAGGCTTTAAAAGCTTTTGAAGATATGAATTTCTCTTTTAGCAGAGAAAACAGAGGAACACCTTTTGAAATTGTCATCCAAACTGAAAAAACAGGAACTCCCTCCATTGACTTGAATGGATTTTCAATCGGTACGGCAATTGCGGCCACACTCAAATTTTTTGAAAAACAAAAGTCTGAAAACCAACCAACTGATAAACTAATTATAAAACTAGGGGATATTCGAGGCATTTCCAATTTACAGTCACATCTTGATCCTAGATATCCTGTCAGAACAGTTTTTATGGATTTATTCCATGCCTTGTTTGACCCTGTAGAAGGAAATCCCAATAAAATTGCCTATCCGAATTTACAGGCAACCCAACTTCCTGGATATGCAAGAAACGTCTCAAAAATCCTATTTAAGAATACAGAAATAACGAAGACTAAAACTACTTGATTCCATGGGGTATCAAATGCGCAGAAAATGTATAGCCATTCTACTTACAACGCTGCTTAGTTTTTCCTCTTTTTTAGAGGCGCAAATTGTAAGACGAGCCGTTTTTGATTTTGGATCTGGGAGTATTCGAATTCATGTTGCAGATGTAGATACGCAAAACATGCAGGTGGTTCATACCCTCTATACCGATTCAGTTCGAGTTTTCTTAAGTGAAGATTTAGTTAAACAGAGCGATAAAAAATTCTCTGAAGAGATCCAAAAAGCGGCTGTCAATACCGCTAAAAAGTTTAAAGAGAAAGCTCTTGAGCTCAACGCTACACAATTCTATGGAATCGCCACAGAAGCATACCGTTCTGCATTAAATGGAGAAGAATTAGTAAGACGTTATCATACCGAGCTATCCATCCCTGTAGATATTGTCTCCAAAGAAGAAGAAGGAAAGTTCAGTTTTTTGACTCTAGCTATGGAGAGTAAGCTTAATCCTAATCAAATGATCTGCTGGGATATTGGGGGTGGAATCATTCAAGTTACATATCTCAATCAAAAAGGCGAATTTAACATTTATCATGCTCCTTATGGACGGCTCTCTACAAAAAATGCGTTACTTACCCATCTTAAAAATAAAAGCCTTGAAAAGGAGTCTTCTCTTAATCCGGTCTCTCTTACTGAATGGGAAAGCAGCTTAGAATTTATGCATTCGGTCTTGCCATCTGCTCCTCAAGATCTTTTAGAAAAAATCAAAGACCCAAATGTGCAAATCATTGGAGTAGCTGGTCACCCGCCAGAGCTTGCAAACCTTGACATGTACCAAATAAAACATCTTATAGAAGTTCGTGATCGATACTTAAACAAAAAGGATGAAGAATTAGTCCAAAATCTTCCCTTTTTTTCAGCGCCACATGCTGTGAGCGACCT
The DNA here is from genome assembly GCA_013041585.1 of Chlamydiota bacterium. Taxonomy (GTDB): domain Bacteria; phylum Chlamydiota; class Chlamydiia; order Chlamydiales; family Rhabdochlamydiaceae; genus JABEVM01. The sequence goes on along the minus strand of JABEVM010000105.1, from coordinate 5,493 downwards.
CGTTTTAGTCCATGCAATTATGAAAAAACTCGGAATCGATCAAGTTTCTTATTTCAATACAAGCGGCAGCTCCAATAGCGTAGCTTTACTGACCTCCGAAGATCTGTGGTGTGGCAAGTAAGGAAAAGGGCCATTTATAAAATAGCCCTTTTATAAAGTGAAACACTATCTTTAGTTGCTTAGATCCGCTCCGTCTGGATCAACTACAGGAGTAATAGAGGCTCTTATAAGTTCACAATCTTTTAGTAAAGATGGATAGACATCCGATTCTTTTCGAGTTCCATCAAAGAGCTCACTACCATTTCTTTTAGGATCTTTTACAACAACACCAATAATATATTTTTTCATAGGATAAACAAGTACGGTTCCACAAGTAGATGTATCACCTTCTACATCTTCAAAATTAAACCAAGCGCAATCATCAAACAGATTCGCGGTCATGCTTTTTAAAATTCTCGTTCCAAATAAATCTTCCTTAATGTCATTGAATTTCTCTTGTAAATCCTGCATTCCTACAGATGGTTTTCTCCATCGGTAAGTAAAAATAATACATTCTCTCCCACTATTGTTATTGGATAGGGATAAATCTCCAACTTGCTCATTACCTAATATTTCGTCTGCGAAAGGGTCGCTTGTCATACCCCATCCTTGACCTGGATTACTCAGCTTTATTCCATGCTCATAAACTCCTTTATAAACAGAAGCACTGAATTCCATGGGGCCAAAACTTACTTCCACTGTTTGTAGACCAGGATTAGTCGAGAACATTGTTTTTACTGAGGAAGAAATTTCCTTTTTTATCCCTTCATTAACATATGTGCTCGTGTTATTGAATGGAGCTGAAACAACGAGACCCGCCTTCTCTTCTATTTTCGAATCATTAGCACACAAACAGCTACTTCCCATTGCTACTACTGCCAAAAGCATTTTTCTAATCATAAGAACCTCCTTTAGGTTTTTAGCTGAGCACTATAAATTGCAAAAAAGTTTTTTCACCAGAGAAATAGATTTCTTTTACACGGTAGGATCTAAAGAAGCATTTTTAGAAAGAAATTGCTTTATGACAAGAGAGGTTACTTCAGAGTCCTGCAAATTCACTAGAGACAAATTCTTATAATTTTTCTCTGAGATTTTCTCTTCGATTAGATTGTAGAAATAGGCAGATTTAAAAATCCCTCCGTAGAGATAGGCCTTTGGCTCTTGCAGATCAAGTTTTGTAAGAACAGTCAAAAGAAGCTTGGCTAGATGAGCGCTTGCCTCCTTGAGTATCTCAATTGACACTAGGTCTTCCTTCTCCGCTTTTTCAAGTACATAGACTGCAAGCGCTGCAATTTCAGCTGCAGAGATCTCTCCTTTGTTGACGGATGAGATAAGAAATGTAAGAGACTCTTTCTGGAAATGTTTACAAAGAGCGTTAGATAGAGATGTACTCTCTCCCCATCCATATTCATGGGCAAGCGCAGCTTTTAGCGCTTGCAACCCAATGTAATGGCCGCTTCCTTCATCACCTAAAAAGCGCCCAAGCCCCCCACATCTTTGGATTTGTGTGCCCTTCTTTCCAAGACAAATTGATCCCGTCCCGCAAATGAGTATTGCCCCTTCCTCTCCTGCAAGCTCTAAAAGAAGATCTGCATCGGTGCAAAGTAAGATATTTTCTCTTTGAAAGCCAAGGTTGCACAAGATATTTTTAAAGTCTTCTCTAGCATTTACTGTTCCAATGCCTGCGGCGCCGCAGACGAGTAAAATTTCTGGAAACAGCTCTTGTAAAGAAGAACCTAAAGCCTGCGCACTCTGAAACATCTCATGAAAATGTTCTAAAACAATTTCCTTTTTTAGGTTAGTGAGATTGCCGGCTTTTCCTTTAAGCGCTGGAAGAAATAACAGATCTTTCGAGATGGGTATAACCTCTCCCTCTTTCGTGAATAGCTGAAAAGCGATCTTTGATGCTCCAGCATCTATACAGGCGATAGCTTTTACGCTAGGTAGGCGCTGTAAAAACCCAGCTACTAATTGATTTTCCATGGATGCCTCTTTTGAATGGATTCAGCATAGGAGAGAAACTCTTCTACATTCATCTCTTTAATGAGGATAAGCCCCTCTGCATCTTGCAGCTGCTCTTTAAAAAGCTCTTCCCCAAGAAGAGAGCGCAGCTTATGACAATGCTGTTTTTGGATTTTTGTAGCGAGTTCAGAAAAAGGACCTTCATATTCAGAGGAAGGATACAAAGCATCGAATTGACTTTGATAACAAGAATAAAAGGCCTTAGATTGTTCTATAAAATCTTTTTCCTCTACGGGGAAGTAATGCGTAGCCTCTAAAAGGGTAAACTTGCTCCACACATTTCGATATCCCCAAACTTTTACATTTGAAAGGTTTTTTACTGTTTTGAGAGCAGAGGCAATGACTTGAAGAACTTTATGATGTGTTTCGGGGCCTGTTTCAAATGGGTCCATAGCAAGGGTCAAAATGTCAGGAGAAAATTTCTCAATTTCACTTCCTAAAACATGAATATCTTCTGAAACTTTTGTAAGATCGTGGTAGAACTTGGATCTCATGTGAAGAACTTGGCCCTGCGAAAGACCTATTAGCTTCCAAAGGCGGTCCTCTTCCGTTTCTCGAACAAACGTTTTTAGAAGGTTGGTCCAAGGATGTATTTTCCCCTCTTCTAGAGATTGTACGATGTTGGAGATTTCTTTTTCCGATCCAGGATAGGTTAGAAAAAGCTTGCATTGCAGAAGAGCTGCTTCTAGCTGAAGCATTTCTTTTTCATCATTATGCAAATAGGCTTTAGAAAATTCTTCAAGCAGATCCGCGTAGTTTTTTCCTTTTTTGTGTAAAACATCTTTTTCTAAAAGCTGTTTTACAAAAGATTCCCGTACGGAATTGATCCCGCTTGTGACACAAAGAACTCTTTGGGGATAATTTTTCATCTTCTGTAAAAGAGGGAAATAAGACAGCATGATATCATCATGATGCGGTGTTGTATGCAACACCCTGCAAGGAGAAGAAAGAAATTCTTTTCCTTTTCTGATTTTCTGCAAGATCTGTGTTTTGTCTACTACTGCTTCGGCTAGATTTTCCAAGATCTCTCCTTTACGCAAGCTGCTCTTTAGATTCTTGCACTACAGGAGATCCCACAATACAGGTGATAAAGCTTACTGTAGTTCCAAATACCATCCACCATGGCCAAGCAATCTGTATATCAAGCCATTTTGGGAGGAAGGCTGGCTGCAGAAGTAATACCACAACAGGTCCTACTAGTAATGCCAAAATCGCGCTTTTAGCATTTCCTCTTTTTGTAAAAATTCCCGATAGAAATACACCTAAGAGGCCACTGTATGCGTACGTCATCACACCTAATGCAAATCCAAGTAGAGTGCTATTTTTTGGATCATATGTAAAAGCTGAAAGTATAGCAAATAACATAAGAGCAAACCCTGCTATAGAAACTCCCACCCTGCCGCTCTTAAGACCCTCTTGCATCTCTTCCTCTTTACTACCAAAAAACTCATTTTTGATAGGCCTCCACACATCTGCGACAGCACTCGATGCCATGGCATTAATAGCTGAATCTAAAGACCCCATGCAAACTGCGAAAAGCCCCGCAATTGCAAGCCCTGAAAGCCCTGCAGGAAGATAGGAAATTAAAAACTGTGGATAGACAAGCTCGCTATGTACAAATTGTGCCACTTTATCTCCCATTACATCCGGCTGATTAAAAAGATAAAGTAAAAGGCCTATAGACATAAAAAGAGTAACTACAAAAATAGAAATAAAAATTGATGATACAAGAGAAAAACCACCTTTCCATGCTGATTTACAAGTGAGCATCCTTTGAACTAAATCATGGTCGACCCCATAACTTGCGATATTTAAAAATACGATCGCAAAAGTTCCTGTCAGAAGTGTATAGGGAGAAGATAAATTCCACTCATTATGGATTACAGTCAGTTTTGAAGTTCCCTCATGCACTCCAGAAGATGAAGCTAAACGGGAAAAGATCTCAGAAAAGGAAAGAGGAATTTCATGTAGTAAAAATCCAATCGTGATCACAATCGTTGCGAGCACGATGCTGAATTGGAGTACATCCGTCCAAATCACAGCGCGAATTCCTCCGAAAAGGGTGTACGCAGTTCCCACTGTTCCCAGAACAAGAATGATCAAGGAAAGTTCTTGAAAATTCGGATAAGAAACTCCACGAATTAGCAAAGAAGCGCCAAGCGCCGCAACAAAGAGTCTAGCTCCAGAAGCAAAAAGCCTACCAAGTAAAAAAGAAATACCTGCAAGAATACGAACTCTGATACCAAAGCGACCTTCTAAATATCCGTATATTGTCAGTGTATTCGTGGCATAAAAAATAGGAATAAGAAAATACGCAATTACAAAAGCGCCTATGATTCCACCAACGTTAAGAATCAAGTAAGATAGATCGCCTTTAAAAGCTTCTTGCGGAGCACCTAAAAAAGTAACGGCAGAAAGAGATGTTGCTAATATGGAAATAGTAACTGCCCAAGTAGGCATGTTACGATTCCCTAGAAAAAAACTGCGATCTCCTTTTTGTTTTCCAGAAGCTAAGCCTCCAATCACAAGTACTGCAATAAAATAAGCTGCAATGACTGCCCAATCAAGCAAGGCAAACGTTTTTGACATGACATAAATCTCCGTATAAAAGAAAAGAAATATTTCTTCTAACGGATGTTACCAACAGGCTAGGTTTTCAGAAATGTATTTTTCGAAAAATTTCTAAACCGGGGTTTTTAGAAACTTTTTATACAGATATTCACTTTGTATCTGGGATTGTTTTTCGGATCAAAATCTGCAGGATATTCCTCGTAATCGTTCCTATAAGTTCTCTGCAAATTAGAATTCCAGATCATCTGCCAAGTCGCTTGCAAAGATTCTGGAAAAGAACCCTCAACTGAGATCACTTCATAATCTGATTCTGGAATGACTTTTCCAACGAGTCCAAAAGGAATCATATCTAGTGAAAAAACTTCACAGCCAATGATAAAGGAATAAGGTTTAGTATAATCATCTTCATAGTCGGTATAAAGACCAAGAATTGCGCTGCTTTTTTTATTTGGGATTTTGTCTATAACCCCTTCCGCAAAGAATTTTGTCCAATGTAAGGGGATGTCCTTTCGATCTTGCCCTTCTTGAGGAGTAGTCCTTAGCTCTATTCCGATGAAATACTTTTGGGCTTTTTTTTCTAAAGTGCTGATCATAGAATTCTCCTTGCTCTGTTTAGCCGTATTTTTTGTTTAAAAACCACTTAACTTAAGCTCCGAATTCCTCATAAGAAAAAAGAGGTCATCTAAGCATACCTTGCCAAGATTTTTTTTAAAAGTATTGTATCTGCTGTCTTTTTTCAAAACCGATAAAAACCTTAATTTATTGACTATCAATAGTTTGTAAAATTAAATGATTAAATGCTGAAAAATAAGAAAATTACTTGCTTTACAATGTTATTTTTTAAATAGCTAACAATAAACT
>JABEVM010000104.1 GCA_013041585.1 Chlamydiota bacterium | reverse complement strand
GTTTGAGGCGAAGCGCCCGTAATAGTAAAATTTGCAGACATAGTAAATAAATTCTTCGTTTTTTATTAAAGAATCTAAAAAATATTATGGAGAATTAAATTAAAGCTCAACTGTAAAGAAAATGCTATTACTTTTATTTGTCTGGAATATACAAAAAATAAGATATTGAAAATGTGTGGTTTAGGCAGAATTCCACAAGTGTTATGAAAAACGCAATGCTTTGCTTATCTTAAAAAAAATACCGGAGATGACTTCTAGCATAGAGCTAAACTCTTAAGGCTGCTGCATTCCTGCTCTGACCTGGTTCAAGCCGCTCTACTCCAAAAGGTCCCCGGCGATCTCTATTATCTCTTTCTAAAACGTTCTAAGCAACTCTTTTTTGTGTGCTTATCTTTTCCTTTTTCCTTACTCTTGAGACGCTTTACGCATCTTTTTTACCTGGGCATTAGGGAAAAAAGAAGAAAGAATTTTGGGAGCTTTCACTCCATACTTTGCCATTATATTTGAACTGGAAAGGCAAAGCCCGACCCCATGACCAATCCCGCTTCCTTTGAAAAGGACATTTTCTCCGGAAAGTTCAATAGTAAATGAGCTGCTGCGGAGTTTGGTATCCCCAAAGGTTTTTTGAAGAGAGAAAAAATCGATCTCTTTAGAAGAACTAGGGCTTCGAAGTCGCAATGCATAAATTTTATCAGATTTTCTATCTGAAAATAGATCAATACCTTGGATATCCTGAATTTCGAATAGCTTTTCTAATTCAGATTTAGAAATCTGGAAAGACCATGTGCTATCTATGTCTTTACGATAGTTCGCAGGAATGATCACTCCGGCCGGAGCATCAATCTTTTTTCGGAAAATAGAGGAGAAATCAGATGTTTTCCCGCCAGAGTCATTTGTAACAAGCGCCGGGAAAAGTTTATTTTGGTAGGTTAGTACAGCATATCTTGTAGCCTGTATAGCGTTTTCACAATCGGTATCTTGAAATGTAGTCCCAACTCCTTGGTAATCGACATCCTGCGCTTTAAAATGCCAGCTGGCATTTGGTTTCTTTTGACATAGAAAATACAGCGAAGTTCTTTCCGCAATTGCAACTGCTTGCCAAACTTCTGGCTCTAGGTTTTCTGTAAACTTGAAAGGCAGGGTGGCCTTTAGAAAATTCTCCACATCAACTTCATTAATGAGGGTGAGCTTTCCATTATGATTGTGAATTTCTAAACATCCCTTGTATTCGATCCCATCTAATAATATCTGGCTTTCTGCATTAGCTGGGACAATACGAAGGTCCGGAATGAATGTGATCTCTTCATTCCAATTAATGATATCATCTGTGGCAGAGAGAAAAGCTTTGCGATTAGATCGGATTGCAGTAATTGCAGAGTCCGTATCAATATTCTGAATGACATATTTACCTTGGACTTCTAAGAAAACCTTTTCCGCATTCTTCTGGAGAAGAACTTTTACTGTTGCAGGCTTTGCTTCTTGGAAATGAGAAAAAAGGCCATCTTGTGCAAAAGCGGCTCCAGATAAGAAAAACACAGCACTAAAAAAATAAATAAAACGTTTCATACACAATTTCCTTGATAGAGATGTTGGGGGGCCTTTTTATTCATATGCTCATAGGCGAGGAGGGTTGCCTCTCTACCCCTTTGGGTCCTTTTTAAAAACCCTTGCATGATGAGATAAGGCTCATATACTTCAGCTAAAGTAAAGGGGTCTTCTCCGATCGCAACAGCGATCGTATTGACTCCTACTGGACCTCCTTGATGGTGGTCAATAATAATTCCTAGGATTTTTTTATCTGTTTCGTCTAATCCTCTAAAGTCGATCGAGAGCATTTCTAAAGCGATCTGTGCAGCGTTTTTGTCTATCCTTTCTAAAGAGCGGATCTGTACGAAATCACGTACCCAACGAAGTAAATTGTTGGCAATACGCGGGGTCCCACGCGATCTTTGCGCGATTTCTAAAGCACCTTCTTGGTTGATTGCAACCCCAAGTAAAGAAGCCGACCTAAGAATGATTTTTGTAAGAATGTCATTTTCGTAATAATCAAGCCTGCAGGTAAAGCTAAATCGCGACCGCAGTGGAGAGCTTAAAAGGCCAACTCGAGTTGTGGCCCCAACTAGTGTGAATTTATTGAGCTTTACTTGGACGCTTCGTGCACTTGGGCCGCTATCGATAAGGAGATCTAAACAATAATCTTCCATGGCAGGATAGAGATATTCTTCTATGGAATGGTGAAGTCTATGGATCTCATCAATGAAAAGAACATCACCTTCTTGAAGATTCGTAAGAATCCCTGCTAGGTCGCCGGCTTTCTCAATGACTGGCCCTGAGGTAGTGACAAGTCTTGTTCCCATCGTTTTTGCAATGATATTCGCAAGGGTTGTTTTTCCAAGGCCAGGAGGGCCATAGAATAGACAATGTCCCAACGCCTCTTTGCGTTTTTTTGCGGCACCTATAAAAATTTCCAAGCGATCATGAATTTGTTTTTGACCAATAAAGTCTTCTAAAGATTGCGGCCTTAGTGGGACTTCAAAAGAATCGTCTGGCTCAATCCAGGTAGATTTACTAAAAGATTCTGACATACCAGGTCTCAAAATGTTAGGTGTATTAATAAAAACACTAGCAAGAAATCGATTTGATGCGCTATATCTATTCTTGGATTTTTGAGAAATTTACTGCGGTAAAATCAGGAAGGTACTATGGGACTTCAATCAGATCGATGGATTAGACAGATGGCCAAGCGGCATGGAATGATTGAGCCGTTTGTTGACGAGCAAGTTCGATATGTTGAAGGGGAAAAAGTAATCAGTTTCGGTCTTTCAAGTTACGGGTATGACTTGAGAGTAGCTAGAGAATTTAAGGTTTTCACGAACTTACATAACTCCCTAGTTGATCCAAAGAATTTCGACGAACAGTCATTTTTTAATGTTGAAGCTGACTATTGCATTATTCCTCCTAACTCTTTTGCCTTAGCGCGCAGTGTTGAGTATTTTCGAATCCCACGTAATGTTCTTACTCTTTGCATCGGTAAATCTACCTATGCTAGATGCGGTATCATCGTGAACGTCACACCTTTTGAACCAGAATGGGAAGGATATGTGACGCTTGAAATTTCTAACACGACCCCGCTCCCGGCAAAAATTTATGCAAACGAAGGTCTCGCTCAAGTTCTGTTTTATGAGGCAGCCGATATTTGCGAAGTTTCCTACGCAGATCGAGGCGGGAAGTACATGGGACAAACATCCATTACATTGCCTGTCGCCTAATTTGTTTCTTTTTATTTAATTTTTCTAAAAAACAGTTGCTTTTTATTTTAATTTAGTTATTATTTGATTTAATTTTAATAAAAATGCTATTTCTAAGTAT
>JABEVM010000103.1 GCA_013041585.1 Chlamydiota bacterium | reverse complement strand
CCTCATAGGACATTTTTTTCAATGCATCAAAATACAAAAGAGATTAAAAGTTACAAACTTTAGCTTTTTCGCGACAAGATCTTGCATTAAAAAGAATAATCAGAGAATTTTCACATAGGTAATTATAAAGGTCCCTCAATGCCCAAAGCGCTTATCATCGTCGAGTCTCCAACAAAAATTAAAACTCTAAAAAAATTTTTGGGTTCCAAATATCTTTATGAGTCTTCTCTTGGGCACATCCGCGATCTACCCCAAAAAGGATTTGGGATCGATGTTGAAAATGACTTTGAGCCTCAATATGCCAACCTGCCTGAAAAGAAGGAAGTCATTGATAAACTCAAGAAGGCTGCAAAGGATGTCGATATTGTTTACCTAGCGCCCGACCCTGACCGCGAAGGAGAAGCAATCGCTTGGCACATAGCCGAAATTTTGCCAAAAGGCACCAAATTCAAGCGAACAACATTTAATGCGATCACAAGAGATGCTGTTGAAGAAGCATTAAAACATCCTCGTGAGATCGATCATGCTCTTGTAGATGCTCAGCAAGCCCGCAGATTACTAGATCGTATCGTAGGCTATAAAATTTCTCCTATTTTGACACGAAGAGTGCAAGGAGCCAGAGATGGGGGCCTTTCCGCAGGAAGAGTCCAATCTGTGGCTTTAAAGCTTGTCGTTGACAGGGAAAAGGAAATTGAAGCTTTTGTTCCTGTAGAGTATTGGAATTTAGGATCCGTTTTACAAACAAGCAAACAAGATGCCCCTTTTGAAACAACTCTCTATTCTGTTGATGGAAAAAAGGTTGAAAAAGAAGCCTCAACTAAAAAAGAAGTCTTTACCATCCCAAATCAAAAAACAGCTGACGAGATTGTAAAAAGACTAGAAAAGGCTACCTATAAAGTTGCTTCTATCGAAAAAAAGGAGAAAAAGCGCAATCCCGTACCTTCATTTATTACCTCTTCCTTGCAACAAGAAGCAAGCCGCCACTATGGATTTTCCGCTTCCCGCACGATGAATATCGCGCAAAGTCTTTATGAAGGGATTGATATGGGAAATGAAGGCGCTGAAGGTTTGATTACCTATATGCGTACCGATTCTGTACGTGTAGCTCCAGAGGCTTTGCAAGCAGCAAGAAAATTCATCGCAAAAGAATACGGGCAAGAATTTCTCCCAGCGGAGGCCCGTGTTTTTGCAACAAAGAAAAGCAGCCAAGATGCCCACGAAGCCATTCGTCCTACGAATTTAGAACATCCTCCAGAGAAAATTAAAAACTTTTTAACGATCGACCAATTCAAACTATACCAATTGATTTGGAGGCGTTTTATCGCTTCGCAAATGAATCCGGCGATTTATGACACAATCTCTTGCGATATCGTAACCAATGATGATATGGTTCTACGTGCTACAGGATCTACGATAAAATTCTCCGGATTTTTAATCGTCTACCAAGAAAAGAAAGATATAGATGACGAAATAGATAAAGAAGAAGCAGAAAAGGAAAAACTTCTTCCTTTCTTAACGGAAGGAAAACTGCTTTCTTTACTCAAAGTACTTTCCGAGCAATCTTTTACAAAACCACCTCCAAGGTTTACAGAAGCTTCATTAGTTAAAGAACTAGAAAAGTCTGGCATAGGAAGACCCTCTACGTACGCAACGATCATGAATAAGATCCAGAGTAGAGATTATACCGTAAAAGAAAAAGGAGCGTTAAAACCGACCGAACTCGGAAGGGTTATCGCTCATATGCTTGAAGAAAATTTCAAAATGATCATGGACATTGGCTTCACAGCTGCCATGGAAGATGAACTGGAGCGGATCGAAGAGAATCAAAGAGAATGGAAAGACCTGATCCGTAAATTTTGGCAGGAATTTATCCCTACTGTAGAAGCTGCAGAAAAAGACGCTTTTGTTCCCAAAATTATGACGGATATCGATTGTCCAAAATGTGGGAAGCATAAGCTCCAAAAAATTTGGTCTCGTAAAAAATATTTCTACGGATGCTCTGATTATCCAAATTGTGATTTTACCGGTCCTATCGAAGCGATCGCTTTTTCAAAAGAAGACTACGATCCAAACTTTGACTGGGAGCAACCCTGCCCAAAATGTGGAAGCCAAATGCAAATACGTCATGGAAAATTTGGTACCTTCCTCGGATGTACCACCTATCCTACTTGCAAAGGGATTGTCAATATTCCAAAGATAGGAGAGGTTCCGCCAGAAAATTTACCAACTTGTCCTGCGATTGGCTGCGATGGAAAAATGGCTCAGCGTAAATCTAGATTTGGAAAGACGTTCTTTTCCTGCTCCAACTATCCTGATTGCGATGTGATCGTAAACAATATAGAAGATTTAGAAGAGAAATATCCAAACCATCCTAAGACTCCTTATGTGAAGAAATCCAAAGGAAGATTTGGTAAAGGGAAAAAAGAAGTTCCCGAAACAAAAACTCCTAAGAAAAAAGCTACAAAAGCGGCTTCTAAGAAGGCAGTGAGCGCAAAAAAAACCGCTACCAAAAAAGCTCCTACCGGCAAAAAATTATCTCTATCAGCAGAGCTGCAAGCAGTCGTGCAAGAGAAAGAGCTCACTCGTCCTGAACTTATCAAAAAAGTATGGGACTACATCAAAGAGCATAAACTACAAGACCCTAAGAACAAGAGATTGATTGTCCCTGACAAAAAGCTAGAGAAAGTATTTGGGGACAAAAAACCTTTGGACATGATGCAACTTGCCAAAGTGCTGGGCAACCATATTTCTTAATTCGTAAAAAGTTAGCGGATAAAGTGTTGCCATGTTCCATATTTTTCCAAAATTTTTCCTTTTGGAAAAGTAAGGATAAGTAAAAGTCCGCATACAATTATGTGAAAAAAAAGTACGGGTAAAGTCTTTTCTCCAAATACCAGGCTGCAGAGGAGAACTGCGACTCCAAATAACAGGTTAACATATCTTGCACTGCGAATAACTTCCGCCATAGCTATGATGGAAGCTGTAACGATTAGTGCGCCTAAAATAGGATCGAGATCTGCAAGCTTACCTGTGATTCCAAACAAACCAGGAGCTGCAATCAGTAGCCCACCTAAAGCGACTGTAAAAAGTAAATTCAGGGGATTGATTGCTCTTTTCTCCTCCAGGCTCTCGCCTTGGCAGGGCTCCTTAGCCAGATATTTCTCATTTCACCATTCCCAACATCACCACTTGGACACTCTTCATTGTCATTACAACTCTGACATCACTTTATTATAGACGCAAATTCTCAAAACCATTCCAATTCTAAATATTGAGGGAACTGCTTTAGACTTTATTGAGTCTTGGGGATTTGCGATGGTTAATCAAGTTGACATTCAAAATTTTAGAGAAGCGACAGGCAAGAACGCGCAGCAGTTTTTAGAGGAAATAAGGAGTCATAACTATAAAACGCTTTGGACCTATGTATTTAATTGCATATTGGCGATATGGCTCATCAGCCAGCCTTTTCTTTTAAATTATAAGAGCGATGCTTTAAGGAAGAGTGATATCATCTCTGGTATCACTGTTATTCTTATAGAAATAATAGCATTCATTCCTCGACTCACTTGGCTCAGGTGGGGTACATCTGCTGTAGCGTTTTGGTTATTGCTTGCACCACTTATATATTGGTCGCCAACCCCTGCTGTTTATTTGGTCGATACATTAATAGCTTGCTTATTCATAGCATTTTCTGTACTTATCCCCGGATTGCCAGGGCGGGCTGGTATAGAATTATCTGGACCAGACAAACCTCCTGGCTGGTCATATAATCCTTCCTCATGGATTAGGCGTTGGCTTGGCATTGCTCTAGCACTGATTGGCTTCTTCCTCTCGCGATATTTAGCAGCTCATCAGCTAGGTTATATACCTCATGTATGGGATCCATTTTTTGGTGACGGCTCTGATAGAGTGACAGGCTCTGCATTATCGAGATCTTTTCCTATTTCTGATGCTGGTTTTGGTGCAGTTGCTTATGTGTTGGAAGTGCTGATAGGTTTTATGGGTAATCGTGCACGCTGGCGTACTGCCCCTTTCATTGTAGTTTCGTTTGTTCTGCTTGTTCTACCTTTAGGTGCAGTAAGTATATTATTAGTTATTATGCAGCCGGTTGTCGTTGGCGCCTGGTGCGGATTTTGTTTAATTAATGCTGCTGCATTATTAATTTCTGTGCCTTTAGCAGTGCATGAGTCTATAGCAGTAGGACAATTTTTGGTGTCGGCCTATAAACAAAAGAAAAAGTTCTGGCCATTTTTTTGGTTAGGCGGCAATGCACTTGGCTACGATGGTAAAGATCCAGATCGTACCCGTTGGTCCATTAGAAAACGTTGGACAGCTAGTTATCAGGGAATTTCGTTGCCTTGGTTTATAATTTTGCAGGCTATTGTTGGCGTGTGGTTAATGGCGCGACCGAATATCTTGCCTTTTACTATCGAGAGCGCTGATTGCGATCATTGGATGGGAGCAATTATAGTTACTGTAGCTGCGGTTGCTACAGCTGAAGTAACTCGAACAGCACGCTTTGTTAATGTAATTGCTGGGGTGATAGTGTTTATACTGACTCTTATCTTTTCATCGGGATCTACAGCAATATTGATTAGCGGTATCGCCAGTGCTGTTTTATTGATTATTGTCTCGATACCAAAAGGAGTCATCGTAGAACGATATGCTTCCTGGGACAAATTTATAAAATAGCTAGAGGTTGTTTCGGTATAAAACCATTTTCTTTTACAACCTGCTGCAAGCCCCGAGAAATATGTTGATAAAGCAGGTCCACAACGTTTCATAATGTTTCTTCCGAATGGCTGCATGAAATGAAACACTTTTATTCATATCTGTCTACTTGTAGAAGTCCTTTGCATTTTTTTAGGAAGTACAAGTTGATTTTGTTTATACCAGGTAATCGGATCCTTTTTCAAAGCATCGATCATGATTGGAAGGGTTGCATCCAAAGAGTGTTTTGGTTCCCATCCAAGTACTTTCTTAGCTCGGCTGATATCCATAATATAATTATCGTCTGCGAGATTGATCATCCAGGGTTGGATAAAAGATTTTGGCATAAGAGGAGTATGGTTTTGCATCCATGCTCCTATACAGGCAAGAATTTTTGGAATAGGGTATGTCGTGATTTCCTTTCCAAAAAGTAAAGAACTTATTTTCTTTTGCAAGTATTCATAGCTAAGAGTTCTTGGCTCTCCTAAAAGAAGGGTGAGTTCTTCTGGCAGCTCTTTTCTACGCTTTATCGTCATGTAGATCGCTTCTACAAGATCTTGCATGTGCATGAAGGAGGCCCCATGAGAAAGATTGCCTGGGAAAAACCGGCTTGTCAGCTGCTTTTCATATATCCTTTGTATCTGGTTAGAAATAGGAATCGAATGACACATATCATCGTACACCCCAGCAATACGCAGGATCGTTGTAGGAATTTTACCCCGAGTTTCGTGAATTAGCTTTTCTGTTTCTATTTTTGATCTTGGGTACGCCCATCTAGGAACTAAAGGAGAATCTTCTGTTATCTTTTGATTCGTCTCACACGGAGGATGCACAAGCATGGTGCTTGAGAAAATAAATTGCTCGACTTCAAAGTTTTGCAGTTCTTTTAAAAGTCTTCTTGTGCCGCCGACAGTAATCTTTTCATAATTATCATACTTTTGATCTGAAAAGCTATAGTATGCAGCTAGATGTACAACACATGCTATGCGATTTCCATAAAAATGTCTGATATGGTTAAAGGCCTGCTTTACACTCTCGTCAGAGGAAATATCTACAGGAACTAATTCTTCATTTGCCGAAGCATATAAAGCCTTTAAAAGTTCAAAACCAACAATACGAAATTCATCTCCAAGCCTACGAACTAAACTGGCTCCAATGCGACCGCAGCTTCCCGTGACAATAACAACATCTTGATTTTGAGCCATAGTCTCCATTTGTAAGGCCTGGAAATAGGCTTACCTATTTTTCCGAGTGGTTAGTAAATCCTTAAAAGGGGGCTTTTTCCGAGAAACAAGCTAAGAAAGTCTACTTTCTTTTCTTCTTGCATCTGCAGCAAACGAGCATTCCGCCGCCCACAACGATCAAGGCGATTCCGCCATATAACATGACTGCCACCGGAACATCATACTCGCCAATCTTCGCTTCCATCATACTACCCGCTTTTTCACCAAATGGATTCTTAGAAAAAGGCTTTGACAGCATCCCAACTTCTCCCTTAGCTGACTCCAGCTGACCCTTGTAATGAAATCCCATACCAGTTGCAATAATACCAACAACAAGTATGACTAGACCGATAATTCTCTTAAGATTCATATCATCTCCTTATAAAGGTGTAAAATTTCTTTCTACTAGATAGAAAATAAGTAGTAAAGAATAATTTAATTTATAAAATTGGAAACACATAATAATTTCTCTCATTTCTAGTTTTACATATCTTCAATGTAATCTTCTGGACTGCGTTGTTTTCATATACAATTTTCTAGAAAAATAAAAAACTCACCCTTACGATGCTTCGCTCAAAGGCTTTCATTTATTTTAAGCCTTGGATTTTATCTATAACGATCTAATTTAAGGATCTGCTTATGAGAAAATATAATCTCTTGGCTATTTTGCTCACCTTTCTTGCAGCTTATTCAATAGTGGAAGGAGCAGGGATTGAAGATGCAAAAGCGTATAGTAAAAACTCTAGCATACAATGGGTTTGGGCGACTGAGGCAATTAACCATTACTCTTGGAACGGAAATGAATATGTCCTCGATGTAGGATGTGGAGATGGAAAAATTACAGCCCTTATTGCGAAAGATAAAGTGCCTAATGGTTCGGTTATTGGCCTCGATATTTCTCAAAATATGATACAAGAAGCTTCTACAAATTTTCAACTTCATGACTACCCTAACTTGTCTTTTGTGAAGGAAGATATAGTCGCTTCGCGCCTCGAAAACAAGTTTGATTTAGTTACTTCATTTTGTTGCCTTAATTGGGTGTTAGAACAAGAAACAGCTCTTCAAAATATTCATAAAAGTCTTGTATCAGGAGGAAAATTTCTGCTTGTCGTTGCTGAGAAAAATTCGAATGACTTCTTAAGTTTAAATGAAAAATTATCAAAATCAGAAAAATGGAAGCTTCATTTACCTGAATTTAAAAATCCGAATATTTATTTTACTAAAGATAAGTACATCTCTTTGTTAAAAGATGCAGGTTTTAGTGAAATAGAATCTAAGGT
>JABEVM010000014.1 GCA_013041585.1 Chlamydiota bacterium | reverse complement strand
TTTTTTTTAATGATACTGCGCCCTCCGAGAGATGCTTATAGCGGAAGGGGTTTCCTTTGCCTCTGATACCGATTCAGAAGTTGTAGCCCAATTGATTTCCTTTTTTTATGAAGGAGATTTCTACACAGCTGTGAAAAAGACTGTGACCGAATTAGAAGGATCCTTTGCCTTGGCGATAATCCATAAAAACCACCCAGATCAGATTATTGCTGTAACAAGAGAAAATTCGCTTGCCATCGCACAAAATAAATCTCGCAGCGAAAGTTTCATCTCTTCCGATGTGAACGCGTTCTTCGAAGAAGAACTAGAAGTATTTTACTTAAAAGATGACGAAATTGCTGTGGTTAGTGCGAGCAGCGTAGATGTTTTTGACAAAGAACAAAACCGTATTATCAAAAGTCTAGAAAAGCTAGGGATCCGCGAATTTACTATATCTAAAAATGGATTCGAGCATTTCATGCTGAAAGAAATTTATGAGCAGCCTCAAACAATTAGGCAGGCTTTATTCCATCGAATCAACCATGAATTTGGCAGTGTAGAGTTCGAAAATTTTTCTCTCTCCACTCAGGAATTACTTGGAACAAAGCGGATCCTAATTTTAGCATGCGGAAGTTCTTGGCATGCAGGAAGCATCGCTTCTTCTCTTTTAGAGAATGTTGCGCGTATTCCGACACAAGCGGAAATTGCTTCCGAATTCCGTTATAAAAATCCCATCATCTCCCCTGATACTTTGGTCATTGCAATCAGTCAATCAGGTGAAACCTTAGATACAATTGCGGCGGTTAGGGAAGCTAAAAATAAGGGTGCTACCGTTTTAGCTATCTGTAACGTACCTAACTCTACCCTATCTAGAGAAGCGCATAGTTGTATTTTCTTAAAAGCTGGTCCTGAAATTAGTGTTTGCTCTACTAAAGCTTTTACAAGCCAAATCACAGTTCTCTCCCTTTTTACTCTTTTCATGGCAAGACTTCGCAATATGAGTAAAGAAGAAGGTCAGCAATTTATTGAAGAGATCAGTGCTCTTTCAGAAAATGTGGAGAAAGTGCTCAAAAATAGCGAAAAAATCAAATGGCTCGCAAAAAAATATGCCCATTTAGAAAACTTCTTTTTCTTGGGAAGGCACTATATGTACCCAACAAGCTTAGAAGCCGCTTTAAAATTAAAAGAAATCAGTTATTTACATGCTATGGGCTATCCTGCTGGAGAACTGAAGCATGGACCGATTGCGTTAATTTGCCCTGACCTACTTACAGTGGCTCTTTGTGGAAATGAACATACCTATGAAAAACTACTAAGCAACCTAATGGAAATCAAAGCAAGAGGAGGTCCCATCCTCGCTTTTGCTCCAGAAGGGGCCGAGCAGCTTAGTTCTATCACGGAAAATATAGTCTATATACCGAAGGTCAGTGATGAGTTTTCCCCTATTCTTTACTCAGTAGCTTGCCAGCTTTTTGCCTATTATATAGCCATAGAGCGCGGCACAGAAATTGACCAACCAAGAAACTTAGCAAAATCAGTAACCGTGGAATAAATCATTTTTCTATTGCAAGACTTATAATGCTTGTTATAAGTCTAGAGTAAAAAGCAGTGGATAATGAAATTTCGCACAAAATTATATCTTATTCTTGTTGCCTTAGCATTTACCTGTGTGACGATCGGGCTTACAATATCGTATTTTCAAATGCGCAAGCTCTTTCTTGGAGAATTCCGTAGCAAGGCGCTATCCATTGCAGCTACTACAGCCTCTTTACTTGATCCCGAGGTTCTTAAAAAAGTTAACAACCCTAGCGATGCGTTTACAAAAGAGTTTGCCGATTTTCGTGAAACCTTGCGCAAAGCGCGAAATAACAACCAAAGAAAAGATGTCTTTGTCATCTACATGTACACACTTAGACCCGTAAAAGATGACCCCAAAAAACTCGTCATCCTGGTCAGCGCTGCCAATACCCCAGAAGAAACAGCTCCTATTGGCACACCTTTTATTTCTTCTATTACCAAAGAAATAGCTGAGAATATTACTACGAACTACACACCAAAACAATTTAAAAAGGACCAATGGGGAACATGGCTTAGCGCTTTTGTCCCTATCTTCGATGCAAACGGAAAGTATGTTGCAACACTTGGAATAGACATCAGCGCAGAAGACATAGAATACCAGCTCTTCGCACTTATAAAGATTGTGGTGTATGCTTTTGTCCTTACCTTTTCCCTCGCGATACTTTGTGCTTTCTTCTTAGCTAAAAACATCACTCAGTCCCTTTCTGCAATCCGTGAATCTATACAAAAGATCAGTAAAGGAGATTTTGAGCAAAGGCCTCATTTAAAAACCCATGATGAGTTCCGTGAACTTGCTGAGTCTATCAGCGAAATGACCGAGGGGCTGAAAGAGCGAGACAAATTGAAGGTCAATTTTGCAAAATATGTCTCGTCACACGTGCTAGAAAAAACTCTTTCTCTGGAATTCCCTAATAAAATCGAAGGGGAAAGAAAAAAAATTACTGTTGTCTTTTCCGGAATCCGCAATTTCCTTCTTCTTACCGAAGCTCTGCCCCCAGAAGATGTGGTCAGCATTCTCAACGAATATTTTGCTAGAATGATCGAGATCATTTTTAAATACCACGGAACGCTCGATAAATTTATCAGCGGCGGGATGATGGTAGAGTTTGGAGCTCTTAAAGACGATCCAAAACAGGAACAAAATGCAATTGCTGCCGCTTTAGAAATGTGCGAATCCCTCAAAGCGCTGACAAAAAAATGGGAAAAAGAGGACAAACCGGCCCTGAAGATAGGAATTGGGGTTCATACAGGACTTGCTGTCGTTGGTAATATCGGCTCTGAAAAAAGAATGGAATATACAGCAATTGGAGATACAGTAAACGTGGCCTCCAGACTTCAAATGCTTTCTCAGGAACTTGGAGAAACAATTTTGGTCAGTGAAACCACGTACTCCGCTGTAAAAGACAAATTCCCCTTTACAAGCCTTGGACTAAAACAAATTTCAGGTCGCACGGAAAACCTCAATCTTTATGCTATAAGAGAGAAATCGTGAAATATAGAACTAAGCTTTATATCACTTTTGCAGGAGTCGCTCTTCTTTGTAGCATGGTCGGGCTTGGAGTCGTGTATTTAGAGACTAAAGAGTTCTATTTACAAGAATTTCGCAGCCACGCCTTATCTATCGCAGCAACAACATCCGCACTCCTTGATGTCGAAGAGGTACAACAGATTTGTTACCCCAACCAAGCGGAGCAGCAAAAACTGGGTAAAATTAAAGCCCAACTTAAACGAGCGGAGCTAAGTAATAGGCGGGAAGATGTTTACGTTAAGCATATGTACCTTGTTTGCTTAGCTGACAAGCAACCAGGTCAACTCACTTTAGGGCTTGTTGCAGAAAGTGGGGAAATAGAAGCGGAGAAAAAAGATATTTCCGCCCTCTCCACTGATGTTATAAAAAACATCAACACCTACTATGCACCCAAAAAGTTTTTAACCGACAAAGATGGCATATGGCTGAGCGCCTTTGCTCCCATTTATGATAGAGATGGCAGATATGTAGCAACACTTGGCATCGACATGGATGCGCAAGAAATAGAAACTGAGCTCTATAAGCTCGTAGAAATTGGAATTCTATCCTTATTCGGTTCCCTGATTGTAGCGATAACCATTGCCTCCATCTTTTCTAAAAAAGTGACGCATTCCTTAGGGAAGATCTTCGATCTTGTCGACCAAGTTAGTAAAGGAAATTTAGAATACCAAATCTCTCTTCCTAAAAATGATGAATTTAACGATTTGGGCGATGCGATCCATGAAATGTGCAAGGGATTGCTGCAAAGAGAACGACTAAAAATGAATTTCGCAAGATACGTGTCTTCTACAGTACTTGAGAAAGCAATTCTATCAAACTCCTTACCAAAACTAGAAGGCGAGAGAAAAAGAATTACCGTGCTCTTTTCAGACCTCAGACAATTTACGACAATGGCTGAAAAAATGACTCCGGAAATGGTCCTTTCTCTTCTCAACGAATATTTTGAGAAGATGATTGAGGTCATATTTAAGCATAATGGGACATTAGATAAATTTTTAGGGGATGGTCTCATGGTAGAATTTGGAACTCCTATCGAAGACCCATTCCACGAGAAAAACTGCATATTAGCAGCTTTCGATATGCAAAAGGAGCTGACTCTATTAAATAAAAAATGGGAAAGCGAAGGGAAGCCTACCCTTGAGATGGGAATTGGGATCTCTACCGGATACGCTATTGTCGGCAATGTGGGGGCCGAATCTCGAATGGAATTTACTGCAGTAGGCTCAACAGTAACTACTGCCGCCTACTTACAACAATCGACAAAAAAACTTTCCGTTCCTCTTCTCATTGGAGAAGAAACAGCTCTTGCCGTGAAAGAATTGTTTTTCTTAACCTATTTAGGAAAACTCGCCATCCCAGAAAGCAACGAAGTGATCAATGTGTTCACCATAGATCCTTCCAAATAAAGAAGGAAACTCTTCATGGATAAAGCAGCAAAGCAGGCAGAAAAAGAAAGACTAGGTCTGACAAAATCCGAATGGGTCTATAGGGGAAGAATTATACAGCTCCGAGTCGACACTCTCTTTTCTACAGTAAAAAGAGAATGTGTGACCCATCCAGGAGCTGTCGCTGTTCTGCCCATCGACCATAAGGGCAACTTAATCCTGATAAAACAATGGCGTCATGCTATTCAAAGAATTTTTATCGAAATTCCTGCAGGAGTGTTAGAACCGGATGAAGATCCAAATGATTGCGCCCAAAGGGAGCTCCAAGAAGAGATTGGGTTCAAAGCAAAGACCATGCTTCCCATAGGAGGCGTCTATACTTCTGCCGGATTTTGCGATGAATATATCCATCTTTATTTAGCTAAGAATTTAGAAAAGAGCGAACTTCCCCCCGATGAGCACGAGGCCATTGATCTTTATCCTCTTTCCCTAGATGATGCACTTAAACAAATTGAAGATAATACCATATCGGATGCAAAAACAATTGTAGCTATTTTGCGCTACAAAAAGTGGAAAGAAGAGAAAAAATTTTAGGATATTATGAAAAATTCACCCAAGAAAACGATTCGATATGTAGGGTTTTTCGTTGGAATACTCCTACTCTTATCCTGCTTATTCTTAAGTATCCTCCCCTCTTTGCTTTCAACAAATTTTGGAAAAGGGATCCTCATTTCTTCTCTTCAGAAAAAAACAAACCTTACTGTCCAAGTAGAAACACTTAAGCTGAACTGGTTTTCTTCTCAAGATGCAAAAGGAATCAAAATTCTTGACGCGCAGGGAAATACGGTATTCTCCTGTCCTGAAATTACAGTAGAAGCTTCTCTTTGGACCATTTTATGGGAGCGTGACGCCTCGAAAATTGTGATCTCTTCCCCTTCTACCAATCTGAAAAAAGAGTCTACTATCCTTGAAAAAGCTCTTTCTTCTCCTGAATCTTCTCTAGAAAAAAAACCTTCTATAAAAGAGATAGGAACTAGCAAAACGAAAAAATCTGGGGTAACCTTTCCTTTATCCTTCGACCTTTATCTAGAAAATGGAGATCTGCAGATTCAAGATGGCGAAAACGGCAGCATTTCTTTTTCAGATGTTTCTCTGCATATAAAGCTTCCTAAAAATTTGCAAAATCCCATCTCTTTACAGATCAAAGGAAATACAAAAGAGCAAAACCTGCAAGGAAACATTGATTTCACAGCAAAGATTGAAAAGATGTTTTCAGATGCTCCCTTTATCCAAGCAGACGCGAGTGTGAAAAATCTACCGGTTATTGGACTCGAGAAAATCTTCTCCATTCTTGATCCAAGTCTCAAAGGTACTCTGGCAGAAGCTATTGGAGATCAGGTGAATATGGAGCTGCATGCTTCCTCCTCAGATAATTTTGTGATGAACATGCAAATCTCTTCTCCAAGATTACAAGTAACTCTTTCTACTAAATCTACTGACTCTACGATTATGCTAGAGGAGCCCGCGCGTATCGTTTGGGAAGTTTCCCCTGCCTTTTTCCAAAAAGTACAAAGCTATGCGCTCCCATTAACAAAGTACTCGCTTACAAACTCTCCCAAGATTCAGATGCAGATAGATAAGCTATCTCTGCCTTTTGTGGGACAGACGATGGATTTTCAAAATGTAGCTTTTACAGCTAGTGTAAATTCTTCCTCTGCTATTCTCAGCCTTTTGGGACAAAAGCAGCAGATTGAAGTGCAAAAAATATCTGCGGGCATTGCCTCAGAAAAACTAGGACAGAAAGCCTCTTTTGATGCAACCCTGGATCTTTTTTATAAAAATGTTTTAAGCCATCTCACTCTTTCAGGGCAATGCGAAAATCCGCTAAACAGTAAGTTATCCGCCCTAACCTTTTCTCTTCAGGGAAATTCACTATCGACACTTATGCTAGATCAAGATCCTGCAAGTCCCATCATTTCTGCAGCGCTTGGAAGCACGCTCGATTGTAAAATAGATGGGATCTTATCGCAGGATAAAAGCCAGGTACATGCGCAGGTACAAACCCCTCTTTTTCAGTTGCCAAGCTTAGAGCTACTCCTGCAAAAAAATACTCTAACTCTCTCTTCGCCCGTATCGTTTACTTATTTGCTATCTCCTGCTTTTATGCAAATTCTTGCAAATACAGAGGTCTTCTCTGGAAATGTACCTTTTACCGGAACACTTTCTGCTGTAGAAATTCCGCTGCAAAACATAGAAAAGTCTAAGCTTTCTTTGCAAACACAGAGTTCACAAATTTCCTTCTCTGAAAAATTTCCTTTTTCTGGGGAAGGCTGGAATCCTTTTGTTTGCACATTGCAAATAAACTCTCTTGATAATGTAGCTTTTGACATAAGTACCGACGTACTAAAGGCTTCGCTTTCCTTTGCAGTAAAAGACCATTTTCAAAAAATCGTCTTTCTTAAACCCATTCAGATGCAAATGCAGATGAAGCCTCAGGAGCTGGACAAACTGCTTGCATATTTTTCTATTCATCCAAAAATTGTAAATTCTCCAAACATTTCTGTAGAGATTTCTCCATTTAGCTATTCTCTTATCGAACCAAATAAAAACTTCTTTCCAGCAGGACAGATCAAATGTGACAAGATCACCTTGCAAAACCCTTACGATCAGTCTCTAGCAAATCTCGAAAATACCGTAATGGATTTTCGCCTTTCCTCTGCTGAAAATTCTCTTAACCTAAAGGCCAATGTAAAAGAAAAGGATGTGGACGCAGGACTAATTTTAGCAGATTGCAAAATCAGCAAATGGCAGTTTGCTCCATCTGTAAATCTTTCTGAAGCGATTATTTCAGGTAGGCTCCAATGCAAAGAACTTTCTACCACCTTCTTTGATTCGTGGATGGGATGGAATACGTCTCTACAAAACGTAATAGGACCTACTCTTACTGTAGATGCAAATTTTAAAAGTAATCCTACAAATCAGTCTTGTACTCTTCTCTGCTCAAGTACAAATCTCAATATGAACCTTTCTCTTCTTGCCAGCAATGGACAGCTTCAAAATGATAAAAACCCTCTGCTTGTTGATCTAACACTTACTCCTCAAGGTTATGTATTTATCTCCAACCTTCTACAAAAAAACCAAATAGCGCCGCCTTTTGCTTTAACAGAACCTAGCCGAATTCAGATGAGCATTAGTAAACTTCAGGTGCCTTATGTGGCAGATGAAAAACGGATGATCTCCCCTACCTTCGACCTAACCTCTCTTGCATGGCAAGCCGAGATGAAGATCGACCGTCTCTCTTTTGAAAATAAGGATTTTGAAGAAAATGTCTCTCTTCAGAATTTTGTCGTAAAATCAGACAAACTCCAATCAAGTGATACCCTAAAACTTCAGCTCGATGGAGTTACCTCTGCCAAATCCGCCCAGGGCGGGGTGATGTCTATCAAAGCATCCTGCGACTTTCCAAAGGAAAAGAAAGATTCTTGGAGTTTGAGTGACATACGTACAGATTGCGGGATCACTCTTAAACAATTTCCAGTTGTTTTTCTCGATATCTTGGCAATCGACAGAAAAGATCAAGACTTCTCTTTTGTAAATCTCTTAGGAAACTCTCTAAATTTGACTCTCCAAACACAGATTGCAAATAAAACCGGCCCAATCGATTTCACGATGAACTCTCCACAGATTCGTGGCTCTCTCCACGGCTCTTTAGAAAATGGAATTCTGAAATTAAAAGAATCTATATTCGCTCAAATTACCCTCAGTAAAAAACTAGGGGAGCTCCTCGTCAAAGAAAGCAAGATGTCCTCCATCTCTAGTGATCATCCCCTCACCATAGAAATTTCGCAGCAAGGGTTTTCAGTCCCCTTATTTCCTTTCGATGTGAGCCAAATGATGATCCCTCAGGCAAAAATTGAGCTAGGTCAAGTCACTTGCGAAAACGCCGGCAATCTAAATAAAACTCTCAAAATTCTCAAATCAAGCCAGCTTTCCAAAGATAAAAATCTGCAACTTTGGTTTATGCCTATTGACCTTCATATAAAAAATGGAATCGCAAATATAGAACGTACCGAAATTCTCGTCGCCCAGACTTTTGAAATTGCGACATGGGGAACCATTGACCTCGTACAAAATCATGTTGATATGATCTTAGGACTTACTGCGCAAGCTCTCTACCAAGCCTTTGGCATCAACAAACTCCCCGATAACTATGTGCTCCAAATTCCTGTTACGGGAACGCTCCAAAACGTAGAGCTAAGCTCAGGCGTTGCTACTACAAAAATTGCAGCCCTCTTAGCCTGGCAGCACCAAGATGCCCTCGGAGGACTTGGAGGAAAAGCAGCTCCGCTCTTTGGTGATCTTCTTGGAGCCTTAGCAACTCTTCCTGATAAAGACTCCCCAACACCACCTGCTAAAAGGCCGTTCCCATGGGAGACTCCCACAGCCCCAAAAAAGGAAAGTAGCAAGCCTTTTAAACGAAAAGCCAAAATCAAAAAAAGCGATGGGGCTGGCAAGCAAGTCTACAAGGTGTTTAAATAACCTTTACCAAAACGAAGCAACATCTAGTTCAAGTGAATAGGGTTCTTTAAATTCTTGGATATATAGTTCAGATGTGCGCGACTGCGCACCTTCCATGACAAGTTTTTCTTCCGGACCAGAGTTTTGCGAAGGCGTGTGATGTAGATACTCCCCGAAAATCTCACTTGTGTCCCGTATATATTCACGGGTGAACAAGATGTGGTTGTGCCACGCCTCATCCATGTCGGGAGCCGGAGCTAGCGTCTCTTTAGGATATTTTAAAAGAAGCAGAAGAAAGTTTTTATACCTCCTTACTGCTTCTTTTGCATCTCGAGGAGACCATTTGAGCCTATCTGTCAATCTTCTTTCCAGATAGCTTAGATCTAGATTTATTATATAGGACTCTTTGGACAACATTTAGCCTCTTGAAGTTCTCCTGCTGCAACTTTTTCCAAAACTTCCTCAGAAAGCTCATTGTAGTTCAAAGGACGCTCATGTAAACGGATGATCCACTCGTTTCTTTTTTCTTCTGCAGATTGGATCACTAAAGATTCTGGAACTTTTGTCATCCCCATCTCTTTAAGTGCTGCATGAGGATCTTCTTTAAGTTTTGCTGCAAATGCAGGATCTTTCCATGCACGCACGTTAATTTTGGCTTCTGTTTGTTGGCGGTTTAATTTTTGCATCATGTCTTAATCCTCCTAGAAGATTTCCTGTTTTTATGAAAATGTGATCATCTTTTCTAATCACTTAACTTACGTTAGTTTAAACTATCCTAATTTTTATAAAATTTTTTGTATATAGTTTGTGATCATTTATATCAGCTTCAAACTTCTCTTGTATTTCAAGCGTCTTTTTTACACATTTGCGTTGATCAATTACCCTCTCGCTTGGTAAAAATGTAGATCTTTTAAAACTTTTATCTAGGAAAATGCATGTCAAGTAGCCCTATACATCCCTTTTTTACTGAGAACATGAGAGAAGTAACTCACTATTTGGACTGCATCATCAATAAAAAGCCTCATCTAGGGCTTACTCATCCTCCAATACAGGAAGCAATGGGGGCGCTATCTTCATTTGTAACATTTCTTTTCAAACCCAAAGAGGAATATGAATATTCTTTGGGGCTACAACTAAAAGTAAATGAAGTAGCTGATCCCGAGGAGATAGATTCTACTGCGATGGACTTATTTAGAGGGCTTGTTACAAGCCAAGTCAAAATTGATCAGGCTACGCACTTACGAAATTATAGATCTTCTTTAGTAACCGCAGCTTTACTTATAGATACAGGCCTTCTTTATCTTAGCGCTAAAGCAAACAAATCCAGCCAAGTGTATACCATTCTAAAAGTTGCAAGCTATCTCTCTTATCTTGTCACAGCTGGACTTGGTCTATACGCATTTGTAAGTTGGCATAGGGAAAAACCATCGCAAGAAACTATATCTCAAATCGCACAAGATGCGATAAGAGTAAGGCTGCTTTTACAGCCGCACCCTGTAACTACGACATCAGCTGCGGCTGCTAGCTTGCCTCCGACTATTGCGGCTTCTGACGATGATAAAATCTCAACCCCTCCTCCAGAAACTACAGGACCATCCACCTCAACAGCAGGACAACCAGGGGTTCAACAAGGTCATGTTGAAGGAACTGCTCCGCCCGTACTAGCAGGAGGACTTCATTTTGCTATATTACCAAAACCTCCTCAGCTTACTCCAGAACATGTCTTTTTGAACTTAACTCTTACTGAGCTAGACCAGACCACTATCCGAACACTGATAACGCTTACAGCTGAAACAGGTTTGATGGACTTGGCGAAGAAAAGGGATGAGATGTTGGGGCTTGGGAAGTCTGTGATGCATGTTCATCCGCTCCGATTTTTAGACTTTGTTTTCTCTGACATGCAGCTTAGCCAAGCTATGAAAAAAATCGAAGATAGCACTCTTCGATGGAGAGGGTTTATTGATGGAACAGGTAGTGGTGGTCCAGGGTTTTCACAGCGCTTGAAAGATGTACATAGTATCAACAATTTTTTAAATCATGTGGAAGGATTTTGCAAACGTCAAGGTCTTACGGAGCAGGCTGGCAAAATCAGGGGCATGGCTCGTACTGGCGATTGGGTGGACTTAGTAAAATTTCTTATCAAAGCTAAATGTAAATAGCCGTAAATCTAGTAGAACACCCAAAGAATTACGATTGTGTAGGAAAATCCCTACACAATTTTTTTATTTAGAATAATAAGCATATCTCTTTATAGACAAAGCGCTTATTTCACATTGCATTATTATAATTTTCCTTGCTAAAATTTTAGCCACTAAACAATTTTACCAAGGAAAATCTATTATGGCAGCTGCACAAATCCATCCTTTTTTAAGGCAACATACTCGCACCATAATCCCTTTTT
>JABEVM010000102.1 GCA_013041585.1 Chlamydiota bacterium | reverse complement strand
GCCTAAAACAGGCGGTATCTATATTTGGATCCGAGAAGCTTTAGGAGATCGTTGGGGATTTTTTGCCATATGGATGCAATGGGTTCACAACATTCCTTGGTATCCAGCTATCTTGTCCTTTGTAGCTACAACGTTAGCTTATGTTTTTAATCCCGAGCTTGCCCAAAACAAACTCTTCGTCATTACCGTTATCTTAGTCAGCTTTTGGGGAATGACCCTGATTAATTACTTTGGCATTAAGACTTCTAGCTGGTTTAGTACAATAGGGGTCATTGTTGGTACAATCGCTCCTGGAGCTCTGATTATCCTTTTAGGGCTTACTTGGATGTTTACAGATCAAACACCTCAATTTACTTTTACCGCGCAGGGTTTTGTACCTGATCTAAGCAGTATTGCAAACCTCGTTTTCCTAGCTGGTCTTTTCTTGTCTTTTGGCGGCCTTGAAGTGTCTGCAGTTCACGCAGGTGATGTAAAAAACCCGCAAAAGAATTACCCTAGATCAATTGTTCTAGCCGCAATCATTACCTTTCTCCTCGTAATGCTAGGATCGCTTGCAGTAGCCATAGTAATCCCAAAAAATGAAATTAGCTTAGTGACAGGAGTCATGGAGGCTTTCCGCATTTTCTTCGACTTCTACAACCTTAGCTGGATTTTACCTACTATGGGGATATTAATGATCATTGGAGCTGTAGCTGAAATCAATTCCTGGATTGCAGGTCCAACAAAAGGACTCTACGCTACTTCTTTACATGGAAACCTACCTCCCTTCTTCCAAAATACCAATAAACACGATATGCCGACCCACCTTCTTATGGGGCAAGCAATTGTGGTAACGCTGACCTCTTTAGTCTTTTTATTTATGCCAACGCTTAGCAGCTCGTTTTGGATTTTAACAGCGCTAAGCGCACAAACCTATCTTGTGATGTATGTTTTGATGTTTATCTCTGCAATCCGCCTGAGATACACAAAACCTCACGTTCCTAGAACCTACCAAATTCCTTTTGCTCATAAACACCGAGGAATGTGGTTTTTATCAGGGCTTGGTACGATTGCATCTGTATTTGGCTTCTTTATTGGTTTTATTCCGCCAACTCAACTAGAAGTAGGAAGTCTTCTTTTTTACGAGTCCTTTTTGATTCTTAGCAACCTAATCATGATCGCGATTCCCTTAGTGATTTACCAATACCGCAAGCCATCGTGGGTGCGAGTTGCAAGTCATCAAGAGGCGTAAAACCTAACCTGAGAAACTCTCATGAGCCTCCCTCTTTCAGAAAGAATGCGTCCCAAGACCTTTACAGAAGTAGAGGGGCAGAAGCATATTTTAGGAAAAGAGGGACTGCTTACTCGTATTGTAGAAAGTGGGAAACCTCTTTCTATTTTACTATGGGGACCACCTGGCTGCGGGAAAACCACCATTGCAAGAATCTATGCAAAGGGATTTCAAATCCCCTTTGTTAGCTTTAGCGCCGTGTCTAGTAACCTATCCGATCTCAAAAAGATCATTAAACAGACGCAAGACCATCCCCTCTTCAATAGACAAGTCCTTCTCTTTGTAGACGAAATCCACAGGTTCAATAAAGCGCAGCAAGACGCTTTCCTTCCCTTTCCCGAAGATGGCACGATCATTTTAGTGGGAGCGACAACTGAAAACCCTTCCTTTGCCCTCAATAACGCTCTTCTCTCCAGACTTCGGGTCCTCTCTTTACAATTTCTGGATAAAAGCGATTTAGAAAATATGATCCAGAGGTTCCAAAAAGAAATCCGCCCTATCTCTCTTACAGATGAGGCAAAAGAAACTCTCATCTTTTTATCGCAAGGTGATGGTCGTCATCTTTGGAATATGCTAGAAAATATCGAACACCTGCAAAATCCAGATGAAACGCTTTCAAAAGAAAAGCTCGAGCAGCTACTTCAAAAGCGCTCTGCGAATTTCGATAGAAATGGAGACAATCACTATAACCTCATCTCAGCACTTCATAAAGCAGTTAGGGGCTCCGACCCGCAAGCTGCCCTCTATTATTTAGCTAGAATGTTAGCTGGCGGAGAAGATATCGCTTTTCTTTTAAGGCGCCTCATCCGTATGGCCTCGGAAGATATAGGTCTTGCGGATCCAGAGGCTCTGCAAATCACACTCCACGCAGCCGACGCCTATGAAAGACTAGGCTCTCCTGAAGGAGAGCTTGCGCTTGCACAGGCGACGATCTACTTAGCGCTCGCTCCAAAAAGCAATGCAAGCTATGTAGCTTTTAAAAAAGCGCAGGAAATAGCAGGGCAAACATCGAACCTTTCTCCCCCTGCGCATATCCTCAATGCGCCTACCAAACTCATGAAGAATTTAGGATATGGAAAAGAATACCTCTACGATCATGATCAGGATGATGGGTTCTCCGGTCAGGATTATTTCCCAAAAGAAGTGGAAGAGAGGGTCTACTATGATCCTGTAGAAAGAGGCTTTGAAAGAGATTTAAAGAAGAGAATCGAATACTTCTCTCGTCTAAGAGAGAAGAAAAATCCTAAATCCACTTAAGCGCATCTCTTACAAGCTTTCCTATTTTCTTACGATTTTTAAGGAAGGAAGTAAAAAGTTCATCTTTTTGCAATCCACCTCTCTACTTTCCATCGGAAAGTCTAGAAGCCGTTTCTAAGCTTTTTTCGTATCTATCTTGTAAGTAAATATTTTAATAATATGAAAATCGCATT
>JABEVM010000101.1 GCA_013041585.1 Chlamydiota bacterium | reverse complement strand
GGTATATTCTAGAATAGAAGGAGATAAGGAATTCTATGCGTATTATTGCCGCTCAGATTAATCCAACAGTTGGGGACTTTGAAGGAAATTATCATAAGATCCTAACTTGGATCGATTCAGCGCGTACACAAAATGCGCAGATCGTCGCCTTTCCAGAACTTTCTCTTTGTGGCTATCCTCCTGAAGATCTTCTGCTCCATAAAGATTTTGTAGCCAAATCAGAAGAATACATTCCAAAACTTGCAAAAGCTTCAAAAGGAATGGCAGTGATTGTAGGACTTGTTCGCAAAGCTCCTCTATCTGGGGAAAAACCAATTTGCAATAGCGCTGCGATTTTTTATGATGGGGAGCTTCTAGGATTTCATGATAAGTGGCTGCTTCCCACCTACGATGTGTTTGACGAAAGAAGATATTTTGAGCCTGGAACTACGATCCGAACTTGGCCCTTATTTGGAAAAAAGGTGGCTGTCATGATCTGTGAGGATATTTGGCAGCACGCTGGATTTGTCGATTGGACAAAATATCTTAAAGACCCCATTACCGATCTTACCAAACTTAAACCCGATATTTTGATCAATATATCCGCTTCTCCCTATCATTTTGATAAAGTGTCCCAGCGTATGCAAGTGTGCGCAAAATCTGCATCAACTTTACATTGTCCTGTCATCTTATGCTGTCAAGTGGGAGGAAACGACCAACTTGTTTTTGATGGTTTTAGTATGTATGTGGATGGAAAAGGATCTCTTCGAAAACTGGCTGGAGGGTTTGTAGAAGAGGAAATGCTTATCGATGACAGCGCTGAGCTTCCTACTGTGCAAAGTAAACAAGATCCTATTAAAGACTTATTCGATGCTCTTGTTCTAGGAGTGCGCGATTATTTTTTCAAACAAGGCTTTACCAAAGCATGTCTTGGCCTTTCAGGAGGGATCGATTCTGCGCTCTGCGCCTGTATCGCAACAGAAGCTCTTGGAAAGGAAAATGTGCTCGCTCTTGCAATGCCATCGAGGTTTTCCTCTGAATCAAGTATTGTAGATGCAAAAAAACTGGTAGAAAATTTAGGAATTCACTTTCAGATCATTTCTATCGAAAAAGAGTTTACTAGTTTTTTGGATACACTTGAACCGTATTTTACAGCCATGCCTATGGATACAACAGAAGAAAACTTGCAAGCTCGTATTCGTGGTATGCTGCTCATGGCGTTTTCCAATAAACTCGGCTATCTCGTAATAAGCCCGGCAAATAAAAGTGAATCTGCAGTTGGCTATAGTACTTTGTATGGTGATATGTGTGGGGGGCTTGCCGCTATTTCCGATGTGACTAAAACGCAAGTGTATCAAT
Source organism: Chlamydiota bacterium (assembly GCA_013041585.1). Taxonomy (GTDB): domain Bacteria; phylum Chlamydiota; class Chlamydiia; order Chlamydiales; family Rhabdochlamydiaceae; genus JABEVM01. Next base: position 8,391 of record JABEVM010000101.1, on the reverse strand, counting down.
TAGCAAAGTTCATCAATCGGGAAAAAGAAATTATACCAATCTCAACGATGGAAAAAGCGCCTTCCGCGGAACTGAGACCAAATCAGAAAGATATAGATACACTGCCCGATTACGATACGTTAGACAAGATCATCCAAGCTTATGTGGAAGAGTATCTTTCCCCGGAGCAAATCTGTAAAAAATATAATTTTTCAAATGAGCTAGTAGATCGTATTGTTTTTATGATCCACAAAGCTGAATACAAAAGAAGACAAGCGCCCCCAGGAATTCGCGTCAGCAAAAAAGCCTTCCGCGTGGGAAGACAATTCCCAATCGTGCAAAAATGGAAATAACCTCATTTTGTAAGTTTTGCCACAAATAAAATGAGGTTATAGATTTTAGTTATGATTTTTATAAATTTCAGGAGAGATATAGTTTTTCAGGTGTAAACAATCATCTAGTAAAGATCTTGGATCGGTATTTTCATTAGCAGGGATGAAAACTTCGATTTCAACGACTAGATTATTGAGGACATATGCAACTCTTCCGAATGCATTTGTTTTCCCCTCTTCTGTTCCTAGATAGGTAAAGCTAGACATTTCTGGAGAAGAAGTGAGAGTTTCTTTGGATCGAGTTTCGTCATCCGTCGCATGAATGGCATATTTATTGAGTTTTTTTTCTGCATCGTCTCTATTTCTTAAATCTTTGTTACGGAGAGATATGGTGCATTTATTTCCATTCGTTTGGTTGGAGAGAAATATAACGTCATCAGCTTCTGAATTTGTTTCCAAAACCCAGGCATCTCCAGGATAATCTAATTTAATTCCATCAACAAATACCGATTTGAATAACTTGCAAGTGAACCCTTCGTCCCCTATCTTTTTAGGAGGGTTTGTTAGTTCAAATTTTTCAGAGGTAGTGATCTCCATATGAGATCCCTCATGAGTTGTCGAGAGTGTGTTTTTAATAGGAAAGGTTTCAATTGGATTATTTCCAAATAAGGAAACAGTTCCAGAAACGATTGCAACGAGACAGACTTTTTTTAGCATAATATACCACTTTGTTAAGTTAATACGGAGGAATCTATGCTAAAATAATTTATATAGAAGTAAATTAAAAGTTAAGCAATTTCCCAAGAAAAGGGGATCACTTCTTGAATCGTAGCTTTTTTATGTTTAAGGAGCATGAGCCTGTCGAAACCAACTGCTACACCGCAGCAATCTGGAAGACCTTTTTCAAGCGCTTCTAGAAAGAAGGTGTCAATCGGAAGCTCATCTTTGCCGATCGATTTTCTTAATTCGTTTTGTCTTACAAAACGTTTTTCTTGTTCTTTCGCATCAGTAAGCTCATGGAAGCCATTGCAAAGCTCGATCCCTTGATAATAAATCTCAAAACGCTCGGCAACAGGTTCTTCTCCTATAGTGAGAGTTTTGGAGAGCGCTGCTTGCGATGCTGGAAAATAATTAATGACAGTGAACTCATTTACGCCGAGTTTGGGCTCGATATAAAAACTGACCATGTATTGGAGTAGAGTATCTTTGTCCCAGCTTTTCATATCTGAGGCTTTAGGAAGATCGTATTTTTCACAGGCAGCTAGTAGTTCAGCGCAGGTAGCGTGTAAATAATCGAGCTCAAAATACTTTTTTAGGAGATCTCTATAAGAGAAAATTTGATGGGGAAGATCTCCTAAAAATAATTTGATGAAGCTGAGCGTTTCTTCGATGATCTGAGAAAAGGGAATTCCATTTTGATACCATTCCACCATGGTAAATTCAGGATTGTGCAGGTGACCAGACTCTCCTGAGCGAAAGACATGGCAAATCTGGTAGATGTCGCCAATGCCATCAGCAAGTAGTCTTTTCATCCCATATTCAGGGGATGTATAGAGATGTCTTTTTTCTCCTCCTGGGAAAGATAGGCTCATTACGTCAATATGCTGGTCAATAGGAGAGCCTTTTGTTAAAGCCGGGCAATCCACTTCCATAATGTTTTTTTCGGCAAAAAATTGACGTGCTTTTGCCAGCATATAAGCTCTATCTTGCAGAACAGAAATTTTAGACTCTAGAGACATATTCACCTGTGCGTGTATCAACTTTAATTTTTTCTCCTTGGTCAACGAAAATAGGCACTTGGATTTTTGCGCCACTATCGGTGATTGCAGGTTTAAGAACTCTTCCTGAAGCTGTATTTCCTCTGTCTCCTGGAGCTGTATCTACAATAGTCATTTCCATGAAAGTTGGAGGAGAAACGGTGATAGGTTCACCTTTGTAGAATACAATATCATAGACAGCCTCTTCGATCAGCCATTGCTCTTGATCTCCAATGATGGAGAGAGGAACTGTGAGTTGATCAAACGTATTATCATCCATGAACGTGACGCTATCAGATTCTTTATAAACAAGGCGCATCTTGTTTTCTTCGATATCCGCTAGATCTAACTTCTCTCCTGATTTGAAAGTCTTTTCTACCACACGCCCTGTAAGGAGATGCTTGACTCTTACGCGATTGAAAGGTTGTCCTTTACCTGGTTTGACGAATTCATTCGTTACGATGGCGTAAGGTTCTCCATCGATTTCCACTTTTAACCCAGCTTTGAACTCGTTTGTACTAACTTGCGCCATAATTTATATTCCTAATATCTAAAGTAAAAGAAAACATTTTCTGAGACGGCTGTTTAGATTTCAAGAGGTTTTTTGTGGATAGAATGAGAAGATTTTTGATGAATTATATCAATTTTTAAATATATCAATCCATTTTTTGGGTTTTTGTTGTTTGTTTTTTTGATGGTATGCTAGGTTTTTTCAAAAAAAAAGTTAAAGGTGATTTTTTTGTGGCAGCAGGGTTAGGAAGTCCTCTCAATAGTATACATGCTTCAGGGAGTAATCATAGCGAGGATTGGCTCGGGTTTCTTAATCGTCGCTTAGCAGGAGGCGTTCCTGACCAGGTAGAGAGTGAGGGCCTGAAAAATCCTGTTTCGGTAGATAAAGCCTTAGAAAGATTGGACTATATTTTTTTTTACAAGGCTGTTCGGGGGGAAGAATGCCATAAAACGAGGCTAGAGTATTTGAGATCAAGATACTTTAGCCTTCATGTTGTTGTCATAGGAGAGCTTCTTCTTGAGGAGTTTGCCTCTGATCCCACCGCAAAAACATTAAATACGGTTGCAATACCCCTATTTGAATGTCTCTCTTTCCGGTTCAATCAAGATGGTTCGTGCATCATCGGTTTGAAAAGAGTTGTAAATTCGATGCTAAGAGCATTCAAAGATACTTATTTGGCTCAACTAAAACAGCTCGTATTGATAAAAACGGGATGTTCTTATGAAAGTCTTGTGAATAACTTTACTATTTCAATACGAGAAGCTACTATTAAAGAGAAAAAAATTGCCATGGCCCACTTAACTTTAAAAGCCTCTCCCCCGCCTCCTCTTTGGTTAAATTGCTCGTCGCATGTTTACACGTCTCAAATTCTGTTTAAAGAGAGTCTTGCATTTTCTCCTGAAGAAAAATGGGCGATGCTTCGTGAGCGTTATGCGAATCTGATCATCAAATTTTTATCTTAGGGTCGCATCCGTTTGCTAGAAAACCTTTCTTACTCTAGTATGAAAAAAATGTCTTAAAATAACGAGGAACTATGCAGCCGGAAATCCAAGAAGAAGAATTCGCTAAAGAAACCCTCGAAAGATATGCTGGATGTCCCGCCTCAAGTTTTAAGTCCAACCTCTTACTTACGAATTTCCCAAGATATGTGGACTATTTTGCGAAGTCGCGTGATGTGAAGGTGTATGAAGGGTCCATGTTTAAAGTTGCGCACTGCGAAAAAGAAGATGTCAGTATCTTAGATTTTAAGATTGGCTCGCCTGCTGCAGCTCTTGTTGTTGATCTTTGTTCTTTTTTACCAGTGAAGGCAAGCCTTCTTCTTGGTATGTGCGGCGGACTTCGAAGAAGATATCAAGTAGGGGATTATCTAGTTCCCGTAGCAAGCATTCGTGGTGAGGGAACTTCTGATTTTTATTTTCCTCCGGAAGTACCGGCACTTGCAAACTTTCTTATGCAGAAAGCTGTCACGCAAGTTTTAGAAGATAAAAAAACTACGTACCATATTGGGATTACTTATACGACAAATATGCGTTTTTGGGAGTTTAATGAAGAGTTTAAGAATTTTCTTAAAGCTACAAAAGCGCAGGCAATTGAAATGGAGTGCGCCACTCTTTTTGCAGCGAGCTATAAACGAAAATTTACTCTCGGCGCCCTTCTTCTTATTTCTGATCTTCCACTTAATTCAGACGGCCTTAAAACAAAGAAAAGATCTGAATCCGTTTTTGAAAGGTTTATGGCTGATCATGTTGAAAAAGGAATTGAAGTTATAAAAGCTGCACGTGAGATGCAGTCTCATCATATCAAAGGGGCATACCATAGAAATTTAGGGATGTAGCCTTGAGAGGTTCTGCTCAAGCATTGCTATGGGCAATTGAACACTCTTGAACTTTAATGAGTTCTTGCACATCGTAAGGAGAAAAGGAGACTTTTATGAAATTCAAAATCTCAGACAAAATATTCTTTTGGAGAGAACGAAAAAAAACAAGTCGCAAAGTTTTGGCATTAAGTATCTTTTTCTGCCTTTTGATAGGTGGAATAGGAGCTCTCTTTACACAAGTCTCCGTGCATACTTGGTATGAGGGTTTACTCAAGTCGCCGCTTACCCCGCCGAATTTTGTTTTCGGTCTTGTCTGGACAATTCTTTATGCCCTTATGGGGATCTCTTTTTGGCTTATATGGGAGAAGGTCAAGTTTTCTGAACTTTTTCCGATGCTCATGTTTGGGGTCCAGTTCTGCTTTAACTTGCTTTGGCCTATTCTTTTCTTTTATCTAGAAAGCCCAACAGCTGCTTTTGTAGATATCATCCTGCTTTTTATTGCGGTGGTGGTTACAATTGAATCATTTCGAAGATATTCAAGGCCTGCAGCAGCTTTGCTGCTTCCTTACTTGGTTTGGGTCTGCTACGCCATCAATTTGAATCTATATATTGTGATGCACAACTAGAGAGCAAATTGAGCTTTTAGAAGAGAAAGAATTTCTTTTTCAAAAAGGTCGGGTTTCTTGGTCTTAGGAAGAGGGATCACTTTCTTTATGACCTCTTTTTTCTTTTGTCTTTCAGCAGTAAAGGTATAGTTTTCGAATTTAAGCAGAGTAAATCCATGCTGGGATGCGAACACTTTAATTTTAGTGAGGTGATAGAGCCAAACAGTAGGTTCTGGAGGCGTACCAAAACGATCTTTAAGTTCTGCAAAAATAGCGTCGACTTCTTCGAGTGATTCGGAATCTCCTAACCTATGGTACATTTCCCACCTAAGTGTTGTCTCTCCAATATATTCTTCAGGAAGTCTTGCATCATGGGAGAACTCCATTTTCGTTTCTGTGAAGATAGTGACACTTTTTTTCTGAAGAGCTAAGACTGCTTTTTTAAGTAATTTGCAATAAAGATGAAACCCGATAGAGGAGATCTGTCCTGATTGTTTAATTCCTAAGATATCGCCAGCGCCGCGAATTTCCAAATCCCTCATAGCGATTTTCATACCTCCGCCGTACCCTGAAGCTTCTTTTAAAGCGTAAAGCTTTTTTCGTTGGTTCTCTGGAAGAGCTCTATGTTTAGGAGTGAGAAAATAAGAATAAGCAGGTCTATTCCATCTTCCTACCCGTCCACGTAATTGATAGAGGTCGGCAAGGCCGAATCGTTCGCTGTTATCGATTAAAATGGTATTGGCATTCGGGATATCAATCCCGTTTTCTACGATCGTTGTGGCAACTAAGATGTCCGCTTTTCCTGATTTGAAAGCATGAAATACTGCGTCTAGCTCTTCTGGGGACATCTGTCCATGTCCTGTAATGATCCGGGCCTCTGGTAGCAATTTTTGGATCTCTTCGCTCACCATAAAAATACTTTCGACGCGGTTATGAATAAAATAGGCTTGTCCATCTCGAGAAAGTTCTCGCATCAGTGCATTCTGAATGGTTTGAGAATCTCTTTCTGTAATAATTGTTGTAATGGGGAGCCTGTCTTGAGGGGGAGTATGGATGATGGATACATCTCTTGCTCCCACAAGAGAGAGATAGAGCGTTCTAGGAATGGGTGTTGCAGAAAGAGTTAAGCACTCTACTTCTTCTTTACGTTTTTTTAAGTGTTCTTTGGCTTTCACTCCAAATCTTTGCTCTTCATCCACAATCATGAGCCCTAAATCTTTGAAGAGTATGTCCTCGCTTAAAATGCGGTGGGTTCCAACTAGGATGTCAATGTGGCCTTCTTTCAAATCAGCCAAAATCCTACGCACTTCTTGGGCTTTCGTAAAACGGGAGAGACAAGCAATTTTCAAAGGAAAGTTCGACATCCTTTCTGTAAAGGTCTCGTAGTGTTGCATTGCTAAGACAGTTGTGGGAACAAGCACTGCAACCTGTTTATGTCCATCGACAACAGCTTTAAAAGCAGCTCTCATGGCAACTTCTGTTTTCCCGTAGCCCACATCTCCGCAAAGAAGACGGTCCATAGCCTTGGCAGAGATCATATCTAGTTTGATCTCATCAATGGCCTTTTTCTGATCTTCTGTTTCTACATAGGGAAACTCCTCTTCAAAAAGAAGCATGTCATGACTGTCTTCTTTGAAGGTGAACCCGCCTTTGATCTCTCTTCTTGCTTGCATATGCAAAAGCTCTTCTGCGTAGCCGATAATGGCTTGCTGCGTTTGGAGCTTCGTTTTTTGCCACTTGTTTGTTCCAAGTGTATGCAAAGTGGGGACTTCTTCTTTGACGCCGATGTATCTACTGACTAAATGAGATTGGGAAATGGGGGTGTAGAACTTGCTGTTTTCCGCATATTCGATGACAAGAAATTCTGTGACTTGACCTGTGTGATTGGTAGTTTTTTCAATTCCTAGATACTTTCCTATCCCATGTTGAAAGTGTACGACAAGATCTCCTGGGGAGAGTTCATGGAAGTCGGAAGGAGGCACATGGTAGGTGCTGCGCCATTTTTGTCTTTTGATCTTGTAGCGATGGGTAAATTCTGTATAGGGAAGAATGGCGAGATTCAGATCTTCTAAAACAAAGCCTTTCGAAAGATATCCTAAAGTAAAAGAGGTATCTTGCGGGCAAGAGATTTCTTGCTTTGCAATGATATTCATGAGCATGGTTTTTTCTGCTTCGTTTGCACTTACAAATTGCAGAGTGATCGGAAGATGGGACAACCGATGAATGCCATGCAAGATTTCATCTTGTGTTCCAGCTGATGTATTTTCAAACGGAGAGAAGAAATCAGCAATCTCATGGAAAGAGTGTCTAATTTTTTGCGCAGTGATTTTTTGATCGAAGATAGAAAAGGAAACAGGGTGAGAAGGGGTTTTCCCTGAATAGAAAGACCTGCCTGGTTTTTTCGTCTCACCTGTAGGTGAGAGGTTTTCTATTGTATCGGAAGCAAAATAGATTTTTTTGCATTTTTTCGTTTTTTTGTAAAACTCTTCGAAGCTACAAAAGAGCCTTGATTTACTCCCTGGCATGCCTTTCAATGCGACATATTTATCTTCTAGCTCTATCAAGTCGTCGAAAACAAGGATAGTATCCTCAGGAAAGTAATCTAACAGTAAAGAGAGCTCATTTTCTTTTTGTAAAAGCTCGTACTCGGATCCGGGACAAAGAAAAAATTTATCAATTTTAGAAATCGATTTTTGACTGATCGGATCATAGGTTTTGATTTGATCGATCGTATCTCCAAAAAAATCGATTCGGTAAGGAGAAGGAGCTGACAAAGGGAAAATATCGATAATGCCGCCTCGCACAGCAAAGGTTCCTTTTTCATTTGCGAGGGCATTTCTTACGTAACCAAGCTTTTGCAACTTTTCTGGAATAGAGGAAAAAGAAATTGTATCTCCTACTTTCCAAAAAGCGCAAAGCTCGTCTAGCCTTTGCGGCGATAAAACTTTTTGGAGCAGGGCCTGCAAAGAACAAAAGAGGATAGTCGGGCTTTCTTTTTTCTGAAGCTTTGCGAGAGTTTCAAAACGTCTTCCTACAATGTCGCTGCTAGGCGCAATCTCTTCACCAGGGAGTGTTTCCCAAGCCGGGAATTCTAAGAGATTTTCCTCTCCGAAGTAAGAAAAATTACTGGAGACTTTTTCACTACCCGTATTGGCTTGTAAAACTAGTATGTTTTTTTGGGTGCGCTCTCTTGCAAGCAAAAGGAGAAGGGCCTTTGGGCTGTCCCAAAGATTTTCAAGAAGAAGTTCATCTTGCGAAGCAAGAACTTCTTCGAAGTTTTGAATACTCGTGCTTTTACGATATAGGTCTAACATTGCGCTTGAAGAAGTTCTCTAAATTTTGCAAATGCTTTTTCGATATTTTCTGGATTCTTTCCACCAGCTTGCGCACT
>JABEVM010000100.1 GCA_013041585.1 Chlamydiota bacterium | reverse complement strand
GTGTTAGAGTACTATGAAATCGATGCGCAAAGCGCCGACGTAATACAGCAATCCCTAAGTAAAATGGGAAGGCGCGCCATTAAATTATATCGAGAAAAGGAAATTGATAGTGTAGAACTTCAGGAGACAAACGCTTTTATCGAAAAAGTAGAAAAAAGGATTGTTCCCGTTTTACATGGCCACGTTCGTAAAATTCAAGAAGCTCAGATTCCAATTAGCCAAGCTTTGCAAGATAACCAAAAATATGGACTTTCGATTCCAACGGGAAAATCTCCCTCTACAATTTCCTCAAAAACAAAAGATCAAACTCTGAAGGTTTCTCCACAATTGCAAACTAAAGAATTGATTGCGGAAACAAGAAGAAAATCTCAAATGCTTCAAGATAAAAGGCAATTTAAAGAAGCTCAATGTCTAATACTCGAAACTTTTGAAAGAATTCCATCTAGCTTAGATCCTTATTGGATCTCTCAAGTAAGCGAAGAGGAGCTGAGAAATCTCTCAACTCTTATGAAAAACTACATAGAGGCTGAAAGAGTGGGTTCCGGGAATCTATCTATTACCTCTACTTGCGCAACAGTCTGCTTAAAATCTTTTGCGATCTCAATTGTGGCAGGGGAAAAATTTTCTCTTCCTAAGGAACTAATCGAGTATTTCGCATGCTCTTTATTTACTGTATTACAAATATCTAAGGGACATTTTCGTCCTATGAGTCCATGGGAGGCTGAGACGTATAGATCGGGCGTAGTAATTTTAGAAAGATATTCTAAGACTGATAATTATCTAAATCTCAAAATAGAATTATCCTACTCTGAAGAGTGGGCTTATTTATATAATAAAGAGTTCGAAACTGTTCGAGATATATTACAAGACCCTCATACAGCTTATTTGAAGGAAATGCTTGAAAAGAATCCCAAATTGAAACAAAAAGTTGCCGAATTTTTAGACAGGATATATTCGGATTACGTGAAAAAGCATTCATTAGAACTAATGGGTCCGATGCTAGCTACGAATATTGATTATCTTTCTAATCTACCTGATTCGTTCGCAAGTTTAGTCCAAGGTTATTTATCTTGTGTTTTTACGTTTTATATTGCTACTGGGCAGTTGAAAAACAGATCTTATTATAGGCTTCCTGCAAGACTTGAATTCTTCTCTTCTTTTTATCAAAAACCTACATTGAGTCTAGTTACATGGGATTGGTCTGCTGTTACAAAAGCAAACACAGAACAAAGTCTTCTTAGCGGTATTTATCTACATACTCATGATAATTTAGCTAAACGCGATGATCTTGATTTTGTAAACGTTCCTGATCTTTCTAAATATCCTCAGGGTCAAAACAGTATTTTAAGAGAAAGAGAAGTTAAGAAATTATCTCAAGGTGATGAGATTGCACCTTTAGAGGTGCAGCAGCTTCTTTCAAATCAGCTCTATTCCGACCTTAGCATCCCTATGTGGATTAAATACTTTTCAGAACATGCTGGTCGTCTTACATCACCTGTATTTTCTGTCTTTTTATCTGTAGGGCTTTTTCGAAAATCTGACAAAGGAGATTTTTTTGTAATCGAAGAGGTTATGAAGGAAAACAGCCTTGTAAAGGACTGTCTGTTTGAATTTTTTCAGTCGCATATTCTCAAAACGAGGGGAAGGCAGTGGCTTGATGTACATATGCACTTGATTCGGGTGTATATGCAGGTTCTTTTGTTTGCAAGTGCCGCTAAAGTCGATGTGACACGCGAAGTAGCCTTTTTGGCAAAACATCTTATGGGAATGATAGCTCTTACTGATAAGCCTATCACAAGCAAAGAAGATAAGGAAAAAATCCTCTCTCAAATTGTAGCTTTTGGCCCTTATTGTCTCTGGAACCCCAAATTAGACCAGCTTTGTTTTGAAGCGTACCTATCTTTAAATAAATTAAGCCTTTCATTAGAAAAAACTTCTTCCACACAGGTATCTTTAGATTTTCAAAGAGCAGAACGTAATTTTTTATCTCGTAGAGATGTAGAAAGTAGTCGAATTCCAAGGTGGGTTTTACTCCATGCAGATTTTCCCTACAAGTCTATATCAAACACACTGAAAACTGCGAATGGACAATTTTCTTTCGACAACGAGTTTGGACAGCGTACTTTCTTAGCAATAGATGGAAATCATTTCCACATTTATCGGAAGTTTATCACATCTCATGGCAAAGAAGAATTTTTTGAGTTGGTAAAACGCTCTCCTTTTGATCCAAAACTCCCTGAGAACCATCCTTGCTCGGATGGTGTTTTAGTAGAAAACACTAAATTTTGGTATTGCACAAGTTCTCAGGAATGTATCTGTACCGATAGAGAAGAAAAGAGGATTCTCTGTAAAATTGACAAAGAAAGAATTCGTCATCCTGAAAATCCTTCTCTTTCCCTTTCGACAGCGTATACAAATCCACCTCCCTTATGTGCAAGGGTATTTGCTTTTTATCTTGCCAAGGAAACTCTCATTTGGAAAAACACAAAGAATGAAATCGTCCAAATTACGATTCCTAAGCTTTCTTTGACTTTCACTAGAGAAGTTTTGACAGAAGGAAAAATGGTGTGGATGGCCTCAAATCCACCTGGATATTATTTAGACTCTTTTGATCGTCACGCAGCCTTTGAACCATTCTCTCATTATCTCATGCTGAGAAATAAAGAAGGCTCTCGTGTTCTCTTAGGGTTAGACAATACTATTTCTCCTTTTAAGCCTAAGTTTCCAAGTAAGGTGATTCCAGAGACTATGCAATTGCAATTTCCAAGTCTTCTTTTGTACACAGTTGAAAAATCAGGAAATATTGAGCCTCCTGAAACGCTTTATGAAAGCCTGTACTTGGTCTATCTCTTTCTAAAGAAACAAGACTATAAGCAAGCCCAAGCGATGATAAGAAATATCAAAAGAGAAGGTTTTGGATGGGATGAGAAATCTTGCGAACTTCTTGAAAAATTGGATAGTAAAAACCAGCATCCAGCTGCAGCCTCTATAAGGATCCAGCTTATCTTACTTTGGCAGGCGTCCACTTCTCCAAAGCTCCTGGACTCGTGGATATTTCCCCTTTTAGGTAATTACAATTCCTACATTCGTCAGTTGAATAATACATTTGAATATAGGCTTTCTCTAGAAGAAGAGAAACAATGTCTTAAGATTGCATCCACCTCAGTAACTTCTCCAATCATTGCTGCGCGCCAGCAATTTCTTGCTAATTCATCAAATCCGCCTAAAATTGTGTCTTTAGGGACTATTTACGAAATAGAGCAGGAAAAACCAGAGATTGAATTTACATGGCTTACATCTGAAATAGTATCTAGAATGCAAAAGCATGTAAACAATCCTCTGCCACTTGTATCGTCTTTAAGACCGGGGACTGTTTTCATTGCCAACTTTTTATATTATTACAAAGTTGCAAAGGATGTAAAACATCCTCATCATAAAAGGCTTTTAGAAGTTTTACGAACTTCGCGGTTTGATGTTAATAAACACGTCCAAGCGCTTCGTGTCATCCTTATTACAGTTGCTCATAATCCAGAAAAATATCTTTCAATTGAAAAGCTATGTAATGACCTGAATTACGTAGGTAATTTTAAATCAGAACTAGAAAAAATTTACAATGACTATACTTCTATCGATTTGAATCGCTCTCCGATTACAAGGGATTGGTTTTTTAGTAATAAGTTTAAACCTAGAGAGAACATATCTGCGATCTCAGTTCCTTCTCTTTTGCGTCCGACAGAGTCAAAGAATAAAACAGCTGTGCCGAGACCCATTTTTCAAATCGAGGGATTTGATCTCGTAGAGCATTTAGCAAAATTGCAGTTGCTTTCACGTGTTTCGGAAGAGACGCAAAGTAAACAAATTGCAGAAGAAGTTGTCAGCTTAAATGAGCTTCAAGATGTCTATGGATCCCTTCTGAATAGCGATCCATGTACGAAGCGGGTATGCCAGAGGATTTTGGACGGAATTGAGGAGAAAAAAGCGAGTTTGCAAGTCCAAACGATGTACGTAGTGAACCTAGAAAACAGAAAGAAACTTATGAAGTGGATTTCTGATTTTGCGGCTCAAATAGAAGGTAAAGCCGAAGAGCGTAAAAATACGATCCTTGGTATTTTCAAAATAAAAGACCCTATACTTCAAGCAGAGCAAAAAGGAAAGATTTTAAGAACGCTGCGTTTTGAGGAGATCTTACTTGCAGTGTCTGCGGATAGCGATGCACTTTTTTATGAAGCCCATCCGGGAATTACTTTAGCGGAGCTACACAAACTTAAAGAAGAGGTTTCTAGGTACCTTATTGCAAAAACACAAGCTCAGCTTTTTGCAAGAGCACTTTCGCAGCTTGCAGAACTAAACCATCTTCTAGATGGTCCTACAAAAATGGATCCAAATAGTCATGCAGTCCGCTCTCATGTGGAGATGCTCACACAAACTCTGTGTACGAAGAGGTCTTATGCATCAACAGAAGATCTGGATGTGCTCTTATTTGAATATTTTTCCGATAAACGGTTGTTCCCACCACAATATCAAGCCTATCAAGAACTTGCAAATCCCGTTTCTTTTGAGAACATCGAGTTAGAGGCTCCGACTGGTTTTGGAAAATCTTCGGTATTGATTGTTTTATGGCTTCTCAAAATGAGTCGTCATCGTACGCTTGTTATGAAAACCCTTCCAGCTTCTCTCCTTGTAAGCGCGCAGATGATCTTAAGAAAAATTCTTGGGCTGCATTTTGATAAGCATTTCTTAGTTATCCAGTTTGAAAGATCACAGGCAAGCAATCTGGACTATCTTAGAAGACTTAATAAAAGTCTTCTTGATGCAAAGGGGAAAATTATTCTTTGCTCTATCGATACATTGCACCGTCTTTGCAACCTGCAGCTTAAGCAAAGCTTACACGATAAAGAAGATGATCAGGTGACAGAGGAGCTTATCGCAATTCGAAGATCCATTATGGAAAAAGTTGCTAACTTCATTGATGAATCGAAAGAAAGTCTCGATATACGCCAGCGTTTTGACTATGCACTCGGCGCTCCGATAAAAGTGTCAGAAGCTGGTTGTAAGCAAACAATGGATATTTTCAGAATGCTTCTTACAGAAGATATTTTAGCTAAATATAACTTTGAGTTTTTACCTCAGTTTGCCTCACCTAGAAAAATTTCTATAACCAAAGAAAATTACACATCAGACCTTCTGCCTATCCTCGCCAAAAGAGCTCTTGTCTATCTCAATTTTTCAGCGATCTTTCCAGAAAGCAGAGAAAAATCACAAGCTGTCCAAAGATTACAGGCTATTGGAAGCCATCTTGGTTCGCAGCCAGCTTCTGGAACAATTCATGAGCTTGCTACAAAAGATCTTCTTGGACAGAAGCTAACTAAGCAAGAGAGAGAGATGCTTACTGCAGCTCTGAAAAAACATCCAGAGCTGCATAGCAAGTTCGATAAGATCCAGCAGCAGCTCACTCGATTTTTGCCTCAGACCTTAACCAGGAATTACAAAGAGCATTACGGCCTTATTTTAGGTGCTCAGTCCAGAAGTGCAAAACCATTGAGGTACGGTGTCCCTAAACTCAAGTCTGAATTCTCTACAGTTGAGGAGTTAAAAGATTTTACTATCCAAGCTAACCTAAGAGAGCCTCTGCGTGATATTGATGTTAAAAATTATCTACACAAACTTACAACTGATTTTATGCTAGATCCAGAGAGCACTTCCGTTACGTCTAAGTATAAATTGTATAAACAGTTTGCAGGTAAGCTAAAACTTCCTGAAATTGGAAATTTTAGTGATGCTGCTATCGTAAATCTCCTAAATTTCTTGAACAATCCTAAAAACCTTACAGATAAAATGGCATTTATCGAGGTCGTTCTTCTCTCGGAAGTTACCTATTTCAAAAAGAAAGTAACGAGCAGTCCTTTCCAAGTTATTAGAGCGCAACATCAAGTCCACTCAGCCTCAGGAACTGTAGAGCCCGATACACTGCCGAAAAAAATGAAGACCAAAGAGAAGAAAAGCACGCCCATTGATAATCTCGTAGCTTTGTGGAAATCTTCCCAAGATAAAGTTCATATTATTACAAGCACAAACATCTTAGAAAGAGTAAGAGAAACACTACAAAAAGATCTGGCTGCTAGAGTGCTTATTGATGGGGGAGGAACCTTTCGAGATCTATCTTCTCTAGATATGGCGCAACATATTCTAAAGCTAACAGCAAATCAAATTCCTCCTGTTCAAGGAGTTTCATTCTTTGACGAAAATGGAAAACGATTTATTTTACACCGAAATCATACTGTTGCCGTTCCCGCAGAGACAAGTTCTCTTCAGCCTTCAGAAGTTTTCGTGGTGATACGTCAGTATAAGGCCATAGGGTCTGAAGTGCCTATGCAAATCACAGCTAAGGCTTTGGTTACTGTAAGCCGTACTACTCCACATGACTTTTTCGTGCAGATGATTGGACGTATGCGCAAGCTCAAATCAGGACAAAAACTGCAAATTGTTACCCCAAGAGAAGAATCCGACGTTATGCTAAAAAAGCTGCGTAAAAAGACAACGGATACTCTACTTCTCAGAGATACGTTACAACATTCTTGTCTTGTACAAGGGGATACAAAAGGTAAAGACAACTTCTTTGCTGTATACCGCTGTTTAGAGGATATTGTAGAAGAACAGTTATGGAAACACCTTAAAACGAATTGCTCTGTTCGCACTTTACGAGAAGTCTTTTTTGCTATGGAAAGCCTGCTTGTAAAATCAACAGAAGAAGAAGATTCTGTAAGAGGGAATGAGGAAGCTTCTGAAGTGGAAATTCATGAGGCTGTAAAACGTCTTAAATCCGGATATTTCAAAGCGCTCGAGCGCCTACAAAAGGAACATCCTAAGTTAGGAATAGACATAAAAAAGATCGAGCAGGAGTTTGATGCTTATGTCGATTATGACAAACTTCCCTTTATGGTCATGATGGGAACTTTAGATGAGCAAGAAGCTGTTGTTGAAGCCGAAGAAGAAAATATAGCGGAAAATGAAATCGAATTGGAGCAAGTCCTACATGCGGCTCTTCCAGGTGTTAATTATACTCCTAAGAGCCCGACCAATTGGGATGGAAATTACATTCAGCAAGAGAGCAAGGCTACGAGCTCTAGTGAACTTGGTATCAAAATACTCGAATTCCCTAATATGAACCAAGTTACTGACAACGTTATAGTTAATCAAGTAGTTCGCAAACCTGGCTACCAATACCTTATCATAAGAGACAGAAATTCAGATAGTTACAGCTATATGCCATTAGATCTTTATGATGCGAGAGCTGTATTTACTTATATGAAAAAGCACGGTGGAAATCTGCAGAACCCAAGTACCAAAGATAAAGACTATCTTTTCTGCTCTGGCGATGCCGTCCTTGCCTTCGATGGTTCAAACAGTACTCTAGATAGCAATCATCCAGAGATCATCAAAATCCGCATTTTAAATAAGATCCAATGCGGTATTGCCAAGATCTCTCTTGCAGAAGAACGTTTTTTACAAATCTATCTTCGAGATCAGAATATACGAAAAAGTTTCATAGAATTTATTGAAAAATACTCTGTTGCATGGCCTCATATGAAGGATCTGCTGGAGAAAGTTAATATTAACTTTACTAGCTCCATACGCTCTAGGCTGTGATAGTGTAAATTAATCTAACTATGTAAGTCAGCTATTTCGTTCATCCGTTCTAGGCTGCCTGCCATGCTTGCTTTAGTAAAGTCAATGGCGGCTCCTGTGATACCGTGAAAAACGGAAGCGACATTTTTATTCTGATCCGGGAGCATCTCTAACCCTGTAAGCGCTCTAGTTAGCATACGAGTTTCTTGAGGAGTTAATTCTTTGATATTCTCTATTAAATCTACGAGATCTGTTAACCAATCTTTAGATTGTCCATCCGATTTTTGCTGGATGAGCGCTCCGGTGAACAATTCGCATGTGCCGCTTTGCGAGTAAATCGTATTGTTACATCGATCAATTACCATGTCTTTCAGTAAATAATAGAGTCCTAACTTTGAAATGGATTGAAGAGCGTTCGCATCTGATGCCTCGATATCTTCTTTGGTTAATAAACCTAAAGAGTCAGATTTTCTACTATTCAATAAATCGTTTCTAGCTATCTTCATCCAGTTGATATAGTCGTCAAGAAATACATAACTAAAGAAGGGGACCAAATCTTTTGGAGCTTTTCCCTCTGGGTCAAGTCGCTTTTTAGCATCTTCCATCGTGATTTTTTTTGTCACCATAGCATGGAATCGATGACACCAAGGATCAATAGTGAGCACAGAGTGAAAATTAGGATCAAAAAGCCGTGTCGGAAGGGAAGGAGAGAATGAGGAAGTAAGCCTTGGATTGATTTGTTTTTGGAAATATCCGCCAAAAAATTGAGTCATGTTTAATCCCGCAACAAAGAGCCCGAGTCCTGGTCCGTAAATCGGAGAGAAAATTCTCTTTTTGAGGAAGATTGCAAGGATCGCGAGACCAAATGCTGTACTTGCAGCGCCGCTTAAATAAAGCGCTTTCCATTCTTTTACCTCATTTGATGAGCTAAACGCCCTTGTTGCGTAGTATGTTGCTACTTTGCCGCCTAGAATTGTCCCAATAAACAGGGGAGTAGTTATGTGATGCGGTTTTTTACCACCAAGAAAAGTTACGCCAAATCCGATTGCCGAGGCTGCAAAAGCATGTCCAATCGCATATCCAACTCTTTTATAATCCATAAATATCCTGTTTTTGTGAAAAGAATGAATTGTAATATATAATTATATAAATTTCAATTTAATTAAATTAATTAAAAAATATTTATTATTTTTTTTAAAAGACAGTTTAAGTGAACTAAATTGTATAAATTATTTATTGAAAAACGGTCCCTTCCTGCACATAGATACTATTTTGATCTTGATGGATCTCTATGTGATTCGGGGTGGTGATAAAGACTTGACCCAGGTTCTTTAGATTCTCTTGCAAAAAACTTGTTCTTTTAGGGTCTAGGTGGATTGCAAAATCATCAATCCCCATGATGGGTGGCACTTCTAAGATCTCAGAAAGTCTTTTCCATTCCCCAAAGCGTAGCGCGGTAATTGCGCATCTTTTTTGTCCTTCACTGCAATAGAGTTTAGCTTCTCTTTCGTTGACAGAGAGGAGATAGTCGTCTTTATGAGGACCTACAAGAGTTGTGCCGACAGCTATGTCTTTACTTCTATTTTTTTCTAATAGGACTACTAAGTCTTTGCAAATATCGGATGAGTTTTTTGCAAACGAGGCTTTATAGCCTATTTCAAGCTTTTCTTGGGATTGAGACAAACACTGCATGTTTTGCTCTAGAAAAGGGGAAAAGTGCAAAGAGGCCTCTTTTCTTTTTTTCATTAAATACTCTGCCGAGTGGGCCATGGAAGCCTCCCAAACAGAGAAAGAGCTGCTTTTTTTATGACGAAGGAGATAGTTTCTCTGTTTCATTGCTTTCAGATACCTTGTCAGATGATGCACATATAGAGGGTCGATCTGAGCTAAATGAAGATCAATAAACTGCCTTCTCTCTGATGGGGATCCCGAAATGAGGGAAATATCGGTTGGGGTGCATAGAACGATAGGAAGAAGACCAAGTAGGGGAACAAAGCTAGCGTAGGTAGTTGAGTTATATTGGATCTTGCGAGTTTGTCCATTGAAAGAGAGTTTAAGAACCTGCTCGATGCCATCCTTAACAAAATGGGCTTCTATGTAGAAAAACTCTTTTCCTTGTTTAATGAGCTCTTGGAGGTGGGTTGTCCTAAAAGATCTTCCCATACAAATGAGATAGATAGCTTCTAAGATGTTGGTTTTCCCTTGGGCATTCAGGCCATGGATGACATTAATGCCTGGAGAAAAGGAGATAGATGTTTGTTCAAAGTTCCTAAAATTTTGTAAATAGAGGCTTTGAACAAACATGGTTTGAGCCAACATAAAATTACTTATGTATCTAAACGCATCGGCATAATGACAAAAAGAGCGCTTGTGGAGTCAGAGACAACACCTGGGTTATAGGAATCAGTAAAATCAAAGTTGACTACTTCATCTTTACAGTGGCGCAAGATGTCTAGAAAATAGTTAGGGTTGAATGCGATCTCTTGTTTGGCACCTGTATAGTTCACTGGCATATTTACTCTTCCTTCCCCGATGTCACCACTGTTTGCTGACAGATGGAGCTCACTAGGGGAGAAGGTAAAGCGCACAGAGCTGTTGCTTTCCGAAGTAAATAAGGAGACTTGGCGTAAAAGAGAAATTAGCTCTTCTCTATGAAGCTTTATTGGATTTGGTGTCTTTTGCGGGATGACACGGCTTACATCTGGATATTGTCCAGAGAGGAGCTTAGTAATTAACGTAAAAGGTCCGCTTTCAAGGGCAATTTTGTCCTGCATGAGCATAATTTTACTCTCTTCTTCTTTGGCATCCACAATTTTAATGATCTCTTCTACAGCTTTTAACGGGATGACATACGATCCTGATTGTTCAGAAGAGAGGTTTGTCTGCGTCTCTAGTCTTGCAAGTCTTTTTCCATCTGTTCCGATAAAAGTGGCCTTATTATCGCTATACTGCAAAAGGATTCCATTTAACGCTTGTCTGCTGTCTTCTCTTGCTGCGGCAAAAGAACTTCTGGAGAGCATCTCGCGGATTACGGAATTAGGCATAGAGAAGGCAGTGCTTTCGGAAAGATCGGGCAGAGTTGGGAATTCTCCTTTATGCATCCCATGTATTTTGAAATGAGAGCTACCTGCGTTGATAGAGACAGTTTCAGATTCGGCGTGGATTTCAACTTGAGGACTTGTTAATTCTCGAATTAGATAGAAAAATTTTCTTGCAGGAATGGTAATTGCGCCTTCTTCAAGTACCTGCGCTTTCGTGTACACACGCATGCTGACAGTTAAATCTGTTGCGCTGATAATGAGCTCGTCATCGACAGCTTCAAGAAGAACGTTTGCCAAAATTGGCAGAGTAGGTTTTGGAGAAACGATGTTTTGAATTTTCCCGATCAGTGAAACAAGCTCAGATTTAGAAACGATAACTTTCATAAGAGGTTCTCTTTGTTGTTACAGGTTTATTCTTGAATGCCTTTCATAGCTCGGTCCATACTCTTTTTATGTTCGCGAGTTTTGAGGGCGGCTCTTTTATCATACTCTTTCTTTCCACGTGCTATAGCAATTTTTACTTTAACGATGCCTTTTTTTAAATAAAAAGATAACGGAATTAAAGTTAGGCCTTTTTCTTGCGCTGAGGTTTTTAGATTGGCAATCTCTCTTTTATGGAGTAGGAGCTTACGCTCTCTTTTTTCTTCGTGGTTGTGAATATTGCCAAATCGGTAAGGGGAAATCGAGCAACCTTTGAGCCAAACTTCATTTTTTGCAGAAACGAGGATATAGGAATCTTGTAAACTACCACCATGGTTTCGAAGGGAAGAAATCTCCGTTCCTTTCAAAACGATGCCGGCTTCAAAAGTTTCTAAAATTTCGTAATCGTGCGTTGCCTTACGATTGGAAATCAGTTCGCTTTCAGATTTTTGGTTCATAGGGGTCAGTTATGTAGATTGCTTGACTACTAAGGTAACATAGAGAGGGGATTTTACAAAATATAAAGAGGGGTTAATTCCCAAAAAGAGAGTGGCCCAAGGCAGTGACACAAAAACAATCTTTTTTGTTGTGTGTTCCTAAGTTTACTGCGCCAACATTGCTTAGCCAATGGAAAATCGTAGATTTGATGAGGGTTTGCTCATCTTCAGTATATTCTGGAAGTGTGTATTTCCAGGCTTTGCCGATTTTTTTTAGGATGATCGTAGATTCTTCGCTTATGGCAACCATGACACTGCGGAGGAAGTCATCAAAATAAACCCATCCTAGAGAGAGGACTCTTTGCACACTTTTCTCGATTTCTCGTATGTTTCTTTCGCTAGCAAGGTAAGGAGGAACATGCTGGGCCATGAAATTGCCGATATCGTTTCTGTGTAAATAAAGGGCTCTATTTTCTAAACGCATATCCAACCAAGTATTCGCAGTGTCCAAAGCATACAGACGATCATCGATCACTTCTGCCAGTTTTAAGGTACGTAGCTTTGTGATAAGGGGGTAAATATGATCTGAAAAATTAGTGTCGCTTGATTTGACATCACCCATTTTCGATGCAAAAAAGGCCATTGCATCTTTGTCTAGATCAATGATTTGTTTTCCATTGTATTTGATAGAGATTGGTTTCTTTTTCGCATATTGCAAAATCATGGTTAGATCAGTGACATAGGAAAAATCCTGGGATCTTGCAGGTACAACTAAAGATGGATCTTTAATCGGAGTTGGTACTGTATTTTTTACAAATGTAAGGTATTCTCTCCATTCATGGAAAGGAGTGACGATTTCTTTCCAATGACCGCCTACCTTTTCATATCCTAAACAACAGACTAAATTGAACTCGAGAAGTAATAAGTACTCTTCGAACTGTTTTCTTGATAAATCGTACTTTTCAATCAGCACCGAAGAGGGGAGTTTAAAGTCAGGTGCATGATAGACGTCGTGAAGAATGTGCGTTAGCTTGTCGTCGACAAAATCTAATTCTAGAAGGTATCTGTGAAAAGTCTGCGGCGTCAGCAAATATTTTTCGATCAAAGATTCAAAAATATTATTTGATGTCCTTGGAATGCTATACCAAAGCGGTAAGTTACCAATAGGCACTTTCTTGAGTAAATTTTGTAAAAAGTCCATATCCGGAACAAAATCTTCTTCAAATTTTACAGCTTGCGATTCATAGTATTTTCGCATCTCTTTATTTACGAAGACGTTATCACCTTCAATGCTTAAAAGTTCTATTTCTTCAAACTTGTGAAGGGTTGCGAGAATGTCGCTTTCCTCGGCGTCAAAGGTTTTGATGAGCTTTTTTAAAGAAATTTTTAATGGGCTGAATAGGATTTCTTGCAGGATTTCCACGTCCAAGACAGTAAAGTGCGCCATAATCAAGCGCTGCTTGATATCCTGCTCATAATCATAGTCTGAGAGGGTAATCTTGTTTTTCCGAATGGAATGCATTTCAATCATTAAAAAATTCCTAAAAAACAACGGGAGTCACCATATAGGATACCTGATAGAGAGATTTGTGACAAGGAAGGGTGGGACGAAATTGAAAAAAAATCTTAATTAATTTTTGAATTTTTTACAAAATAGTAAGAAATCTGCTGTTTTTATTCAGATTCCTTGCTAATCTTTCCACAAAAAACATCTTTTATAACCCTTTAAAAAACTATTTACCTCTATGCAAAAGTACGATCATCGAAGAATTGAGCAAAAATGGCAGAAGAAATGGAAAGATTCTAAAGCATTCCAAGCAAATGTAGATCATTCCAAACCTAAATACTACATTTTGGATATGTTCCCTTATCCATCGGGCGCAGGTCTGCATGTAGGTCATGTGACTGGATACACTGCAACGGACATCCTAGCTAGATATAAAAGGCAAAAAGGTTTGAATGTTCTTCATCCTATGGGATGGGATAGTTTTGGTCTTCCTGCCGAGCAGTATGCCATTCGTACTGGAACTCATCCTTCTGTTACAACAGAGGCGAATATCAACACATATAGAAGACAACTTGAATCTCTTGGCTTTAGTTACGATTGGGATAGAGAAATTGCGACAAGCGATCCAAAGTACTACAAGTGGACGCAGTGGATTTTTACTAAGCTGTATGAGAAAGGCCTTGCCTACGAAGCGGAAGTTGCTGTGAACTTCTGTCCTGAGCTTGGGACCGTTCTTGCAAATGAAGAAGTAGAAGATGGCAAATCGAAAGAAGGGGGATATCCAATTGAGAGAAGACCTCTACGCCAATGGATTTTAAAAATCACAAGTTACGCAGAAAGACTTCTTAAAGATCTCGATATGATCGACTGGCCTGACCACTTAAAGAAACTGCAAAAAAACTGGATTGGGAAAAGCGAAGGAGCCAAAGTATATTTCCCTGTAGAAGGAGTAAACGATACTATTACGATCTTCACAACATGTCCAGATACCTTGTTTGGAGCAACTTTCCTTGTTCTTTCTCCAGAACATCCTCTTGTTGATAAGATTAGCACAGCAGAGACAAAAAAACAGATTGAAGCATACCGAAAAGCAATCGCCGGAAAAAGCGATCTTGAAAGGACGGAGCTGAACAAAGACAAAACAGGGGTATTTACAGGTGGTTTTGCAAAAAACCCTGTTACTGGTAAACACATTCCGATTTGGATTTCCGATTACGTACTTATGGGGTATGGAACTGGCGCTATTATGGCAGTTCCCGCGCACGATGAAAGAGATTTCGAATTTGCGAAAAAGTTTACCCTTCCCATCACTTGTGTCATAGACCCAGATTTTTCAAATTCAGAAGATCTTCCAGAGGGTGTTAAACCTGAAGATGCTCGTTTGGAAATCCTTGCAGGAAAAAGATGCTGGACCTCTTCTGGATCGATGATGAACAGTAGCCTTGCTGATTTTTCCTTAAACGGTCTACCTGTCTTAGAAGCTAAAAAAGCAATGGTCGAGTGGCTTGTGAAAAAAGGATTTGGGGAGGTTTCCATTAACTACAAACTCCGTGATTGGCTTTTTTCACGCCAGAGATATTGGGGTGAACCTTTCCCAATTCTCCACTATGAAGATGGAAGCAAAAGAGTACTTGATGCAAACGAACTTCCACTCTGTCCACCAGAGCTTGTTGATTTCAAACCTTCTCCTACCGGCGAAAGTCCCTTATCTCGTGTGAAATCATGGGTTGAGATCGTGGATCCAAAGACTGGCAAAAAAGCGTACCGTGAAACAAATACGATGCCTCAGTGGGCTGGATCTTGCTGGTATTACTTACGTTTCTGCGATCCTCACAATGATGCAAAAGCTTGGGATGAAGAAAAAGAAAAATATTGGATGCCTGTAGACCTATACGTTGGGGGAGTAGAACATGCGGTTTTACATCTTCTTTATGCTAGGTTCTGGCATAAAGTTCTCTACGACGCTGGACTCGTTAGCACAGAAGAGCCTTTCCAAACACTTCGAAACCAAGGGCTGCTCACTGCTAGATCGTACCAACTTCCTCAAGGTGGATATATTGTAGCGGAAGAAGCGGAAGAGAAAAATGGAAAATTTTTCCAGAGGGGAACGAACATTCAACTGAAGAGTCAAGTTGAGAAAATGTCGAAATCTAAACTCAATGGGGTTACTCCTGATGAGATTATTGAAGAGTTCGGCGCTGATGCCCTTCGCCTTTATGAAATGTTTATGGGACCTTTTGATAAGGAAAAATTTTGGAATACGGACTCTGTGATCGGATGTAAACGGTTTTTAAACCGGGTCTATGACATGGTCTTTTCGGAAAAAGTGTCTGACCACACCTCTGAAGAAGCGTTAATCCTGATCAACAAACTTGTTTGCCAAGTAGAACAAGATATTGAAGCGCTTCAGTTTAATACTGCTATTGCCAAGATGATGGAGTTTATGAATGAGTTTACTGCCCTTCCTTTCTATCCAAGGAAGTGTATCACTACCTTCGTTCAGCTTCTCTATCCTTTCGCTCCGCATATTTGCGAAGAAGCCTGGGAGCATTTAGGAGAAACCTCTGCGCTCACCTACCATCCTTTCCCGAAATATGACCCAGCTTATTTGAAACAAGAGCAAGTGACATACGTCGTTCAAATCAATGGGAAACTACGCGGAAGGTTCCTTCTTCCTAAGGACAAAACAGAAAAAGAGATTATGGAGTGCGCAAAAGCAGAAGAGCAGATTGCAAAATATCTAACTGGAAAAATTTCCAAAGTGGTCTTTGTGCCTAACAAACTACTCAATATCGTAGTAGAGATGTAAGATATGTTTGTACTCATCTACGATCTTCTTCTTTTATTTGTGGGGCTACTGGCGTCTTCATTTTTACTTTGGGATTATCTCTTTCGTAAGAAATATCGTAATAGTCTAGCAGCTCGTCTTGGTTTCGGAGATATTCCTCAATTTTCGGGTGAAAAGGTGATTTGGCTCCACGCTTGTTCGATGGGAGAGATGAAAGTTGCCAAAGCGCTTGCAACCCAAATACGAAAAGAACACCCAGAGAAAAAGATTGTAGTCTCCTCCATTACCGAGACTGGACAGGCAGAGGCTAAAAAAATCATCAAAGAAGCAGACGGTTTTTTTTATCTGCCACTTGACTTTAGCTGTATCATTAGCCGTATTGTAAAAAAAGTTCATCCCGAACTTCTCATCATCGCGGAGAGCGAGTTTTGGTATAATTTAGTACGGGCTGTAAAAGAAGATGGAGGAAGAGTTGCTTTAGTTAACGGAAAAATTTCTGAGAAATCAGCCAAAAGGTTTGCAAAAGTCTCTTTTTTCACAAAGAGGCTCTTTAGCTATTTTGATGTCCTTTGTTTGCAAAGCGAAGATTATCTCCCAAGGTTTCTAACTCTTCCTATAGATCCGAAAAAGATTCAAGTTACCGGAAATTTGAAATTCGATGCGAAGATTCCTCATTTGCAGGAAAGCGAGAAGCTTCAGCTACAAAAGGATCTTGGAATCCAAAAAGAAGATGTAGTCATTACAATTGGCTCTTCTCACGAAGGGGAGGAAGATCTTATCCTTTCCGAGCTTGCAAAAGTGCAAAAACAAATTCCTCAGCTCAAGATTTTACTCGTTCCAAGGCATCCACATCGTTTTTCGAAAGTTGCTGAGTTTTTAGCGCAAATGAATCTTTCTTTTGGAACGTTCTCTCAAAAGAATGCAGAAGGGAAAAGAATTGTTTTAGTTGATGCTATGGGGGTTCTTTGTAAATGCTACGAACTTTCCCATATCGCTATAGTTGCAGGAAGTTATACTGAGTCCGTTGGGGGACATAACATTCTAGAACCACTTGAATTTGGAGTTCCTGTCATTTTTGGACCGCATATGCATTCTCAGCCAGAACTAACCACCATGGTGCTTAGTAAAATGGCTGGTTTTCAATCGAGATATTCAGAGTTATCAGACCATGTCTTGCAACTTCTTCAAGACAAAAAATTGTACGATAATATGTCCAAATCAGGTCTTGTCATTATGCAAGAAGTGAAAGGTGCAGCGCAAAAGACTTGGAATATTGTTTCTTTCAGTTGAAAATTTGTTATAGAAGCATTGCCGGTTGCGCAAGTAATGAATGTACTGTTGTAGCAACATCAGCTATGGGACAGTGAAGACGGGTGACATCAGGATGATGATAGAATGCGTTTGTTTGAGGTCCAAGCTCAAACACTAAGGAGTCTTCGCTATGAAGAAAAACTCTCTTTCCTTTTGCGATTGAAAACCCCAGCTCAAGATGGGTTCCATGACCACCTGGAAGCAGAACAACAACAAAATCGGCTTTCGAAATGCCATCTAGTTCAAGCGTAGCCACCTCACGTAGACGCTCTTTACTAACCGACTTCACATTTCCGTGCAAAGTCCAATCATAGCAAATTTCATGACCCCATAATTGTAGTGCATCTCGCACTACATTATGGACCATCATTCTCGAAAGTGAGGTCGCAATATAGTATTTCATCAGATTTTACCGCCTCCATTAATTCCTTTTCCTTTTGCAATCTTTCTCAAAATCTCATGAATTTTTATTTGCTAAAAGAGCGTCAATTGCTTTTTCGTAATTCGGTTCTTGAGCTATTTCGGGCACAAGCTCTGAGTACACAACTTTATTATTCTCATCTACGACAACAATTGCTCTAGCGCAAATGCCCGCTAAAGGGCCATCTTGGATTAAAACGCCATAGTCTTCAGCAAACTTTTTAGAACGCATGAGAGAGAGAGTAACGATATTATCTAGCTTATCTATGCTACAGATTCTCTTTTGTGCAAAGGGGAGATCTGCGGATACAAACAAAATACATATTTCAGGATGTTTGGATGCAGCGTCATTGAGCTTTTTTGCAGAGAGTTCGCAAACGGGTGTATCTAAGCTTGGTACAATAGAAAAGAGCTTTCTTTTTCCAGCATAATCCTTGAGAGAGCGATTAGAGAGATCCTTATCGACCAGGACAAAATCTGGGGCTGTAGATTTAGGGGAGGGGAGGTTGCCGCTTGTTTGGATCGGGTTTCCTTTGAGGGTAATTTTTGCCATAGCTTATCTCCAAATATAGGTTTAAAAAGATAATTTACCGTATAAGGGGATTTTGGGCATTATTTTTCTCTTTGGGCCATTTTTGCCTATTTGCCGCTTAAATCCTCTATAGATTAAAAATATGTCTTTACAAAGCGCGCGATTTTTTAGAAAAAATCACTCAAAAATCCCCTTGTTTAAAATGTTAAGATTGAGTTAAAAATGCGTAAAGTTTTCTTAATTTACGTATTTTGAGAGGTTTAGAGTCTTTTTTATTTTTTAATTGAAAAAGAAATGTAATTAAACTAAACTACAGCCGAAAATCGGAAACATAATATGAATAAAAATGAAATAAACAAAGAGTTATTAAACAAGAAAAGCAAGCTCATTGCATCATTTGTTTTTGAGAACAAGCTCTATGTTGTTTATGACAACTCCACCTCTAAAGAAGAGTCAATGGAGAGGCTGTCTTTTTCCCATAATTTCTTCTTTATTCAGTTTCCTCAAGTTTCCAAAATTCTTAAATTCCTCTCTCTTCCGAACGTCGAAAAACAGGAAGTGTCTTTAACTTCGAAAAAGGCCTTATTTTGCAAGACTGACCTTTCTGAGATAGAAGGCTCTGAAAGCGCAACTTCTGAAAAGATGCTAAGTGCTTGGAAAGGCACGGCAAGGCATACGGAAGACTGGCGTACAAACAGTAAGATTTTCTTCATTTTCTTCAAAAACGGTCTTATGAATGAAGAAGTAGCGCCTGAGAGAATTCATCCTTGGCAGTTAAAAGAAAGGCTCATCGCAGCAAAAAAATTAAAAGACGCTCGAGAGTCTTTTAAAATGAAAGACAGAGAAACTTCTTTAGAATATCAAGTCATCAATCTAGAAGAAACTCCTCCTACAGAGACAGAAGATGAAAAAGCTCTTAAGGAGATTTTAAAAGATCTAGATATTGTAAAAGCATTGAAAATCCGGTCGTAAGCAAAAAACAACCAAAAACCCTTCTTAGAATTTGTGCCTGCCATATGTGAGCCAGCTTAGCTCCCACTCTTGCCATTCCAAACGAAACCACACTAATGATCAGGAAAGCAGGGATATAGAGATATCCTACGCTATTGGGGAAATCAATAGATGATTGCATTCCTAAATAGAGATAAAATAAGGCTCCGATAAAGGAAATGATCCCGCCAAGCAGAGCTGATGTTCCAATCGCTTTAGTAAAGGGGACTCGAAAATAAGCGAGGAGAGGTACTAGAAATACTCCTCCGCCAATTCCTAAAATATTCGATAAATACCCAATTCCCACACCAATTCCCGATTGCACAACATTTGGAGGTAGGCGATGCTCTCCTTCCGGTAGACGGTATTTTTTTAAGAAATAGACTCCTAAACCGAGTAAGAAAAACCCAAAGAGCATTTGTAGAATTTCATCAGATGTCAAATGCGCTGTTAGAGCTCCCAAAAAAGATCCAACTAAAATACCGGGAATCATCCATACCACAACTCTCCATACAATACCGCTTTTTTTATAGTGACTTATTGCTGAAGAGAGAGAATTGAAAACCATAGATGCTAAAGAAGTTCCGAGCGCCACATGCATCTGCTCTGCAATGGGAAAATCAAGCAGAGAGAAACTAACAACTAGAAGGGGGACTGTTACAACCCCTCCGCTAATTCCAAGTAGTCCAGCAAAGAGTCCTGCTAAGCATCCGGTAAATATGTATAAAAGTGTAGCTTCCCAACCCATAGAAGAAATTTTCCTTATGTAGGCAAAAAAATCATACTAGCGTGGTTTTTTTGAATATTCAATCTTTAAAAATACCACGCGCTTTGAACGCCAGATTAAATAGACAAAAATTGCGGTAACGAATACATGGTAAAAATAAGTAATGAAATTAAAAACCAACACCTCTTTTAAGAAAAGAAGTCTAAGGACTTTCATAAAAAGACAATATTTTTACAAGGATATTTACATGCAGAAGAATTTTTGGCAAAAATGCTTTATGAGTGCAGTTGTATTGTGTTTGGTAGCACAGCCTTTGATAGGGGCAGAGGATACGCCTTCTGATAAGAATATGATGATGTGCCAATCCCCAATGATGATGTCTCAAGAAATGATGGAAAATGACCTTTTAAAACAAATGGATGAAAAAGACAAAGCCACTTACCAAGGTCTCAGCTCCGAAGGAAAGGCTTTAATGCTCAAAATGGCCAACAACGTAAAAATGAACAACAATCCCATGATGATGATGCAACAATGCATGAACATGATGATGTCCAAAATGGACATGATGGAAAAACAAAATATGATGAACATGCAGAAGAAATGATAAATCTAAGATAAATCTCAAGAGTTTGCCAAATGATTTACTTGATATCGTTTGAGTTTTTTTTGGTATATACACTCTGCTATCTATGGATAGCAAATAACCTGAGTCAGGAAGAAATCATGAAAATAGGGATAATAATTTCCAGTAATGATGCAGAAACTTGTTGGAATGCTATTAGATATGCAAATTTTTGTTTAGGGCAGAAAGATACCGTCAAGATTTTCTTAATAGGGAAAGGCGTAGAATGCGAGAAAATTAGTACTGAAAAATTCGACATCATTGAACAGTTACAAAAATTTCTTCAGGTTGCTGGTAAGGTTTTTGCCTGCGGTACTTGTATAAAGTCAAGAAGCCAGAAAGAATCAAATCTCTGCCCTATTAATACATTAAAAGAATTGTATGAAATTGTGAATGAGAGTGATAAAGTTATCACATTTTAAAAG
>JABEVM010000099.1 GCA_013041585.1 Chlamydiota bacterium | reverse complement strand
GTATAATAATTAAGCGTTAAATTATTTTTCTTATAAATTCATGTTTAAAGGAACTAAGTATGGCGATGCGTATCCCAGGCCTTTTTTCAAGTTCGGTTTCGAATGATGGCGCCGCTGCTTCTCCAAATAGATCTCCTAGTAGGTATGCTCAGGGCTTACCAGATGGGCAAAGTAATGAGAGGCTTCAAACCCTCATGGAGGGGGCGATACCAGTTGATTTAGGAGCAGGTCAGAAAAGAACCGCTTTTGAAGCAGGAATATCCCCGGAACGAACTTCTAATAAATTAGCCAGGATGCTCCCTTTTACACCTCCATCTGGGCAATCTTTGTCTTCTCTAATGCCGCCACCAGCGAGGAGGGAAGTCCGTAGGGTGCTGAATTATGATATGCCTTTGCAAGACGTTCCGTCCCTTTCCTTGCCTGGCGAACCAGTATCTGTTGTAGTAGATAGGCAAGCCACTCCGAATTTCTCTTCACCCCTTCCTATAGAATCTTTGGGAGAGAGACATTTAGATAAAGCCATTACAGAAAGCAAGTTAAAAAAATTGAAAGGAAGATTGGTTCCTCTTACATTGCCAAAAAAAGAAGCTTATTCACCCACAAAACTTGAAAAACTGACTGTAAAAGAGATTTATATTCCCAATCGCACCTTAACTGCTGAAGAACTGAATTGGGTAGAAAAAATTCAAGAGAGCTTGACACTCGCCACATCTGCAGCAACGCCTGCCTGCCTGCGTGAAAAACTAGCCTTGGAAATGATTGAAGGTGGAATTTTAGGGGTCAACAACAGCTATTTTTGTAAAATTTTGACAGGCAAAGTTGATGATCAAGGAAGCTCAGAGGTAGTGATTGGGGGAGTATTAAAATTCGGAGATGAAGAAGCTGGTACGAAAAGGAATCTTCGTAAAGATATTACAAGATCTAAGTATGGGATCTCTCCTGGAAAGAGTTATGCTAGAGAGTGTATTGCAAGTGCTCTTCATCCAGAAAGAATTCCGTGTACGATAAAAATTACTTTTCTTGCTGAAAACGGACAAGAGAGACTCGCATCTTTACAAAGATTTATTCCTGAAGCAAGGGATTTACATACTGTTGACATAGTTAAAGAATCAATGAACTTTCCAGAAGAAGAAGTTTGTGAAATGGCTTTGGTGGATTTACGGCTTGTCAACACAGATAGGCATAAAGGAAATGCTCTTATTCCTAAAAATTCTTTTTCCTCTCTATATTTGATTGATCATGGTTGCGTGTTATCTGAGGGCTTTCAGGATAAAGCTGTTTTTTGTTGGAGCGCGTGGTCTAGGGCTGAGCTAGGATTTCCGGAGCAATACAAAGAAAGAATTGCTAAGATCGATATTCAAAACGATCGAAGGATATGTAAAGAGACATTCCCTGATGTTTCTGAAGGAGTTTTAAAAAGTCTTGGTTTATCCACTTTCTTACTTCAAGAGAGTGCTAAAGCTGATTTGTCTTTAAGGCGAATTGCAGCATATTATTTTACATCGGAAAACCCACTATGCTCTTCCTCTTTTGCAGAGATTTTATATAAAAAGATCAATGCTAAAGTAGCAAGCATCGAAGAATTTGATGTCTTAGCTAGAGAGCAGGCAAAGCTTGCAGTCAAGCTTGTGCAAGAATATTATGAAGCGGGAGATTTTACCGCCTCGCTTGAAACATTTTTGATCATGAAAATTGCAGCTGTGGAGCTCTAGTAGACGATTTTTTGTAATTGCATAAAAAGCGCATAGAAAATAGCTTAGTTGCATATTTACTTTGATGGTACATTTTTATGCAGTCTACGGCAGCAGGATCTTCCTATATATCGATTTTCAACAGAAATTTAGGAGAGAGCCTCGAGGTTTTTCGCTTTTCTGACCAAGGCAAAATTCTTTTCTTAAGTGACCCTCTTAAGCAGTTTATTCGTGATGATTTTCAAGGTAAGATCCCGATTCCTCCCAATAACATTGAAGGATTGAGTGAAACAAGAGAGGTTTCCCTTCCCCCCGAACATGCGACGGAGGAGCAGGAATTTCTTTTTGTTCTTGCTTTTACAAAAATTTTCTACCCGAAATATTTAGAAGGGCATGGTTATTTTTGGGAAACGAGAAAAGTGGAACAAGAGACATCTGAGAAATAATTTTACGCGGTTTGACTTTTCCAAGCAGAGAGAAATACCGCTGTTGCTTGGGATACATTTAACGAATCAATCCACCCTTCCATGGGAATGTAAAGGCTTGCATCGCATGTTTTTTTAAGGAGGGGCTGAATCCCTTTTCCTTCTGAGCCCATAATAAGAATGGTTTTTTCAGGAAAGGAAAAGTCATAGAGAGACTGCGCTTTTGTATCTACATCTGCGCAGAGGGCAAAATAGCCTTCTTTTTGACATCTTTTTACCGATTCCACAAGATTAGATACTTGAATGAGGGGGATAATTTCAGATGCCCCAACACTTGTTTTTGTCACAACAGGTGTGATGTCCACTCCTCGGTTTTTTGACCAAATTACCCCATCGATTCCAAAGCAAGCTGCAGCTCGAAGAAGCGCTCCAAAATTTTGCGGGTCATTGATAGAATCTAAAAGGAGCAAAAGGCTTCTCTCTTTGGAAGAGGCGCTTTCTAAAAAGTCTCTTAACTCCAAATAGGGCTTTTCTTTAACAAGAGCTACATATCCTTGATGAGATTCCGACTGTACCTTTTGCACGAGATCTTTTTTGCCAACTTTTCGAATAGGGATTTGGTGCTTCCCTGCTTCTTGGATAAGGGAGCTGTCGTTTTCTTCTTCAGTGGAGGTAAAGATTTCGATAATCCTTTTAGGGCTATGGGCTAAAACAGCGCGTATGGTGTTTCGTCCCATAATAAAGGATTTCCTTCGTGGAGCGGAAAAGTCTCTTTTCATAAAATTCTCATGTTAATTAGTATCCAGAATACACTTCTTTCTTTTTGAAAGAAAAAAAAAGCAATCATATTACAATGTAGTGGCATTGTTGACATGTTACAAGGGTTACATTTGACTGTGGCATGCAAGGGGCAGGTTGTAGAGGATAATATTTCGGAGCAGTGCTGGCGGCGAGGATAGCTGAATAATGACTGAATGAAAGAAGATACTCAGTGAAATTTGTGCATTCAAAACGAAAAAAGAGTTTTAATTCACTTATGCTC
>JABEVM010000098.1 GCA_013041585.1 Chlamydiota bacterium | reverse complement strand
GTGTTAGTGGTGTCGCAGAACATCTCATCAACAAAAAAGATTTTGAACTGGAAAGCTTTGTTTTAGCAAAAAAAATTCCAGAAAAATTCAAAGAATTAGTGAGATTTTGGATTTGTCAACACTATTACGAGAAACGAGATGCAGCTGTTGAAGACTGCTGTAATGATCGTGAATGGGATTCTACTACTACGTTTTACAATGCTCTTTTAGAGGATAAATTGGACGAATGCTGCGATTTTTTTGCCAAACTGGCGTAACATGAGTAATACGTGTAACACAAAACAAATCTTGAAAGGGAGATAAATCATGCCTAGTTATGTAATTAAAATGAGTGAATACGTAGTTTATGAAATTGAAGTAGAGGCTGAGTCAATAGAAGAGGCTTTGAGTTTGGCAAAAGAAGATCCTTATTCTTTTCATAATCTCAATGAGACGTACTGTGAAAGAGAATTTGATGCACAATCGTGAGCACAAACCAACAAAAATTATAATCACCCATTTGGGGGTTTCTTAAATTTACTGAAAAAGTAAAAGACAAGCAAACGAACTGAAACAATATTTAGGAGTTCAAAAATGAGAGACTTAAAAAGAAGAATCGAAAAAAACATAAGCAAACCCTTTATTTTCTTCGTTTTTTGCAATGTGTGTTATTTTCTTTTTACAGAAAATAACTCTCCTTGGATGAAGTGGCCATTTATAATCGTCGCTACTTTAGGATTTGTTTCACAGGTGATTCTGATTTTCTTGGGTCCTGATGAAGAAAAGGCATACAATTATTGTGAAGTCAAAGATAACCATTCTTAATAAGGGAGAGTTTGAGAGGGCGAAGCCCTCTCATGAACCCCACGAAGTGAATAGACATATAGAAACCAACAGACATGATGGGCAAAGTCCCATCATGGAAGGCGGTAGTCGGGGAAGCAGGGGCTGGCCCCGGCAAAAACTCTCGGACTTAAGAATATTTATAGATCAGTCTTATCTTATTCTTCTTTTCCTTGTTTTTACGAATTATGCAAACGAAAAAAAACTAAACCAAAACCCTAGAATCGCTAAACTTTACGCAATCCTTTGAACATCCAAAGTCTAAATCTAAACCTATTGCCTAAGTTGTATATAACCCAGCTTACCAGATTGCTGGATTGTTGGATGTCCACATGAAAACATCATTTGAGTGAACCACAAGGGTCGATTTTGTTTACTCTTGTTTACAAAACTTCATCTTTGAGTAGATAATGCTGCTAACTTGGCTTCACTTGCTAAACGCCTTTTTGAGAATCCCTTTTGCTTCATCCAAATTCATATAGAGAGAAATAGTTATTGGAAGACAGCCATCTTTCCTCCAAACTTCACTTCCCCCCGAAGTGGTAATTGTTAACTTATATCCATTTTCTCCAAGCCTAGCCTTTACTAAACCTGGTATCGCATCTTCAACAACGCTTTCCAACTCTGCAATAGCAATATCAAGAGCTGTAGGTTTATTTTCAGGCTCACTGGTATTTTCTTTAACGGCGGGGTTATCTTTTGCTGTTTTTATAATTTTTTTCGCTAAACCTTCCTTGATCCCTGGATGTCTAGGAACTGATTCAGTAAAGGGCTTACCACCAACCATTGTACCGTTCGTCCAAATATCATGATCTCCTCCATTCTTCAAAAAATACCAACCATATGATTTTAGCTCTTTCTCAACTTGGCATCTATGCATTACAGGAAGTTCAGATACCAGCCCATCAGAATGGGCACTAACTTCATTGGAGAAACCATGCGATCTTACTAAAGTAGAAACTCCCTCGCCGAATCCCTTTCTCGATGGCATTAAAGATTTAGTTGGATCGCTATTATGTTGCCCTCTCCGAGACCACATATCGTTACCTCCCATCATATCGGCCATAACACCCATAGCTCCAGTATCCCAAACCTCATTTAAAGGCGAGATTTGAGAAAAATCTAATTCTCTTTTTTTCTTTCTTTGATCACCCTCTTTTACAATAGATAACGCTTTTGTTGACTTGGACAAGCTATCATCCTTGCCGATAGACCCTTCAACAGTGAATATTTTGGGAAACTCCGAAATTCTAGTAGCTTTTCCAATGCCTGTGGAAGTGTTAGAAATAAGATTTTTTATAATCTCTCCTACTACAGTTCGTACGTCTGAATCTCCATAGGTTTCGGACAGATCGCCTTCAGGCACAATGTTGTAATGCTTCAAATCGACTGCTCTAGCTCTCATAAGCTTTTCTGTCATATCTACAACTTGCGAACTAATCAATCCCAACAATTCCAATTTTCCATTTCTTTTGGCAACAACTATACTTCCCGAATTCCCAGAAACCACCGTTCCATCAATTGTAAAACTGTTATCTTGCAAAGATGAAACCCTTCCTTCATGAATTATAGGATTGTCTTTCCCGAAAGGATACCCAGCAAAGTACACTGTTTCACCTAACTTGGGAGAACCAAAATCTCCAGCTATATCAAAATAAAAGTTAGTCTTTTCAGGAGCTTTTAAAACGCAAAGATCTCTCTCCTTTGCAAGAATGAATCCAATATTTTTTGCCAGTTTGATATTATCGAAACTTTGTAAACCTACTTTTAATGTAATTTGAGCTGCTTGCCAACTTTGATCATGAAAACATGTTAGTACCCGCATTTTTCCTTGGTACCTAATAAAAGACCCAGTTGTTCCTAAATCGTAATCCCCTCTTCCCCAAATAACTTTACATGTAACAGACACAAGAGCTTCATAAAGTTCAGGGGTTTCATTGACTTGTAATGCATTACTCTCTTGAGGGTGAGATAAATCTACTCGTATTAAATGTACCATATTGAAAAGTTTCCCTTTGAATGCTGCGTTTCAGATAATCTAAAGTTTTTTATGTGCTATTTTCTTGTTTTATAAGATTTTTTACTCGTAAAAAATAATAAAGATTTCAAGCTATAGATTTCGGAATCTACGTTGGATGTTATCTTTAAATGATGCAGAACCAATTGATCCGTCCTGAAAATACAAAAGTCTCAAGAGTGGGTTGCATAAATAACTTTAGAAGATTATTTCTTTGGTCGTTGTCGAGCCGCTTAAAACGGCGACGACTAGACGTTTATTAATGTCTTAATGACTTAATAACTTAATGGATGATTTCCCATAGAGAAAAGACTAACTCTATATTTTACTTTTCATAACCAGAAGGTTTACTTTAGGTAACTTCAGAGTTTACTTTTGCTAACATTAGGGTTTACCAGACCCTAACAACAAGGTTTACTTTGACTAACAATAACCTTTACCTTGGGCTAACAGCAAAGTTTACTTTTGCTAACAGTAAGGTTTACCAGACCCTAACAACAAAGTTTACTTTACCCTAACAACAAAGTTTACTTTACCCTAACAATAACCTTTACTTTGTGCTAACAGCAAAGTTTACTTTTGCTAACATAAAGTCTTATTTTGGACTAACTTAAAATAATATCAGCCATTTTGGATTGCCAAGACTTCCTGTTGGCCTAGAAAAGTTCAGTATAACTTCTTTTTCTATAAGCCTGTTGAGCTTATCTACAAGGCGCTTTTTTGCAACGCTCTTGTTTTTTTTGGCGGTGCCCTCTAGCCTAGCCAGCTTAAAAAGGAAGTCTTCGTCTACGCTAATAGTAGGAGGTCCATTATCTTTGAGTTGGCTTTTCCTAACTTGAATCCAAGAGGCCAAAGACATGTCGTCTACATGAAGTTCCAAAGTTTTATGTTTAAAAGCAGCTCCTACAAAGGCCAGTTTCTCATTTTGTAAGGAAGGGGCATTTAAAATTGTGATAGTAAGCTCTTGGGGATGATCTTCTTTTTTTCCACTTTTATGATGTATTTCAAGCAGTCTAAATTCAATAGAGTGATATTTTTCCGCTTCTCCTTTTCTTGTATAAAGGATTTTTGTGTTTTCCAAACTTCGTAAATGTTCATAAAATTCTACTTTTTCGTGTGCTTGAAATTTTGTATCTCTTTCTGGATAACAAAGTTCCATAAGATCTTTAAGTTTAAAGGTAAAAGTGAATCTTTTTAACTCATTTGCTAACTTCCAAGTACCCATCCAAATTTTGTGGAGAATGCCTCTTAGCCGTTCTACTATTTGCTCAGCGATCAAATCGGCTTCTTCTTCACTGCTTGCCTGAAGACGATGTTCTAAAGTTATAGTCCCTCTATTAGAATCAGGCGTAGAAGATTTAATGATATAGGTTGTTGTTCCTTCTTGTCGTATTAGCTCAGGGGAAGTAAGTAGCTGAGGTAGGTAATAAGTTTTATCAGCTAAAGCGCGGCTAATACCAAATTCTTGTTTAGAATCAATAGTTCTATAAAAGCGTTCTTCTATTTTATTTCGTTCGTCCTGTTCAATTGTAATGGTTTCTGTAGATTTTTCTTCATGCATTAGGGCTTCGTGAAGCCTTTTTTTCTCTTTCGCAGGAAGTTCGCTGATTTTTTGTAAAAGTTCCATATCTTCAGTAGAATCTTGGACGAAATCTTGAGGAACCTCAAAGAGCTCAAGTTGACCAGAATCCTGGAAAGACGTGGGTATTAAGCGCTTTCTTTCTCTAGGGACTTCTATAGTTGCTGAATTTTCTTTGTTTTTTTTGTCTTTCACGGATTTTTTAGTCATTTTTTACCACCAATAACTCCTAAACTTTTAAACCCATTTCCATGCGATGTTTTAGGCTTTTCCACATGAGCTTCTTCCGTTTGAGGAGCTTGCAACGTTTTTAGAGAGCTAGAGATTAAATTTGCTGCATCTTCTGTTTGAATTAAACGGAAGATGTTTTTATGAAAATTATATTCAAGAATTGCATTGAATCGTTTCATACCATCTCGTACTTTTGGGGCTTTTAATTTACAAAGAGACTTGCCCTGCTTTGCCAGGCCATTACGAATCCACTCAGCTTGTTCCTCTGTAGAATTTCCTTTTACGCTGCTATTTTTAGCCCAGTCTATTAATACCCTGTCTGATATTTGGGTCATCAGCATCACAACATCTGGAGTATACGTGCCCCGTGCAGAACCCATGACATCGGCCATATCATCTCCCCAACTACCCTCTTTGCCAGAAGGTTTTCTTGCTTCGGAAATGACTAATATTGGGTCATCGTTGATCGCATCTCTGATTTTTTTTATTTCTCCGACTTTCCATTTATCAATCTCATTTTCACTAGAAAATCTTAAGTTTGGATTCATAGGCCAAACTTGCAAGTAGTCAATAACCACTACTACCCTATTGCAACCAGTTTTGTCTTTAATTGAGTTTATGTAATTTATAGCGGAAAGAGAGTCAATAGAAGAGGTCATATTACTATCAACTATTTGAATTCTATCACCAAAAGCCAACAATGCTTTTTTTGTTTTCTCAATTTTTGAGAGTTCTTCTTTGGTGAAATATGCATCAGGATCTGCGAGGCGATTTTGGTTCCCACTACCAAGAACAAATGTTTCATAATCCATTTGAGAAAGATGGCAACACATTCTAATTAGGATGTCCCTGGCTGTCATTTCAAGAGAAAAATAAACCATGCAAGCATTGGGATTGTTTTGAACGATGTCTAAGGCTAGTTGAATTGTTAGCGCTGTTTTCCCTACATTTGGCTGTGCAGCTAGTAAGATGAGCTTTCTTAAACCAAGTAAACTTTCATCTAGGACAGGGATGCTTTTTTGGCATAGACCTATATATTTTTGACCCCTGTGTTTACGGAGCATTTCTTCTAGGTCATCCCATTTATCTTGAATTGACGTTGTCTTTAGTTTCTCTGAATGAGCCTTTTTTAAACTTTCCAGCTCTTTTAAAGCTTCTTCCAGAACACCTTCTGGATCGTTATTTGAATTAGAGGAAGCTATCTCAATTCTTTTAGATAGAGTCGAGAGTTTTCTTAGTAAAGATGAGTCTTTTAAAGACTTAATGTATTCTTCAAAATAGGAAGAAACTCCCGCATATTGAGCCAGGCTTACAATATACGCTGCTCCCCCAACTTTTTCCAGTTGTTGGATGGTTTTTAATTCTTCACTAACTAAGTGGGTATCAACAGGCCTTTTTTCTTTATAGAAAGCTTTTAAAACTCGAAAAATTACCTGATGTTCCTCGAAATGAAAATCATTACTTTCAAGAGCAGTTGCTGCAACTCTGAGTGCTTCCCCGCTTGTTAGCATACACCCAAGCGTCATCATTTCATTTTCTTGGGAATAAGGAAGTGGCGCTAATTGTTTTTCGAGCATTTTATTTTTCGCCTTCCATTTTGATTAACCATTCAATCGCTTCACAAATCAAATCAGATTTTTCAGTTTTACGTCCTTGTAGCATGCGTTTAGCATAGAGATCATTGAATGCTTTATATATGTCTTCGGTCAACATAAAAGTCATTTTATAGGTAGGAGCTTTTTGAGGCTGTACTTGTTTTACTGGAAAGACATCCGTTTGTTTGGGTTGTTGGATTTCCGGGTGTGCAAGTTTCTGGATAGTTTCTTTTACACTTTCCTGGTTTAATGTTTTTATGGGTTTCTGTCTTTCTTGGCTTACGTTTTTCTGGATTTCTACTTTTTCAGCTATTGGATTATCGTACATTTCTTCCATAGACAATTTAGTTCTTTTCTTCATTTCTTCAATTCCTGACATAACTTAACCTCTTTTCAAGTTCTTCTGTAAATTTACCATAGGCAATTGCACTGCTGCTATTAGGAGCAAAATCGAAAATTGCCTTTGCTGCTTCTTGGGATTCTTGTAATTTGACATTTTCTGGGATTTTAGTTTCGAAAACCTTATCTCCAAACAACTCATTAATAGCGTCGAAAATCCTTTTCGAATGATTAGTTGACATCTTGAAGAAAGTAAAAAGGACTCCTAAGATTTCAGCTCGATGATTTATAAGGTGACCGACTTTTTTGTTAGTGTGATTAATCGTATCCACGAGGTTTTGCATCCCGGCCAAGTTAAAAAAATTTAATCCGACAGGGAGTATAATGTGATCCACTGCTAAAATTGCGTTGGTTAATAAGGTTCCAAAAGTAGGAGAAGTGTCTATTATGATGTAATCGTAGTTTACATCAGTAAGTTTGGAACGAAGCACAAACTCTTTAGCTTGAATTTGAGCAAGTTTAAGATCCGCGACGGCTAAAGATACATCAGCAGGTAAAATATGCAATCCTTCGATATAAGTATCTTGCAC
Source organism: Chlamydiota bacterium (assembly GCA_013041585.1). Classification (GTDB taxonomy): domain Bacteria; phylum Chlamydiota; class Chlamydiia; order Chlamydiales; family Rhabdochlamydiaceae; genus JABEVM01. Next base: position 4,461 of record JABEVM010000098.1, on the reverse strand, counting down.
GATGTCTTTGAATTCGCATTCTTCCTGGCACAATAATTCAGCAACAGTTTGTCGATTGTCTGTTTTGATTCCGAGTCCAATAGTAGAGTTTCCTTGCGGATCTAGATCTATAAGAAGAACCTTTCGACCTTTGTAGGCCAACCCTGCCGCTAGGTTGATGCTTGAAGTTGTTTTTCCGCACCCTCCTTTTTGATTGCTTATTGCTATTTTAAACATGACGTTAACACCTAAGTTATTTCTTTAATCCAGAATGTAGTGAACAGGTGTTTTTATGTAAACATTTTTTTCTGGAAGTCTGTATGTATGTATTTCCATCTATCCATTTTGCTGGGTATGTTCTTAATTGGTTTAATGTAATTCCAAGTTTAAGGGTATCTGGAAAGTTGAATGGAAATACATACAACCGTCAAGATGGTTGTATGTTTGTATTTTTTTACGGGATACTGGATTTACATCAAACCATATTGTTGTTTTTCTGGAAATACATCTTTCTGTGTTAAGGGTGTCCTAAAGACATAGGTTATTGGGAACTGTTCCAGTTTGACTTCTATGGCTTGACAGATGGAAATATTTCTTTCTGTATAAACGGATTTCTGGATGTATGTATTTCCAGATAGATGGATTATTTATTTTTGATAAATGAGAGTAGGGGATTAATGCCCCAAGATTTTATTTTTTCTCGCTAAACCAAAACCCTAGAAAAGCTAAACTTAAGATCTGAATGCACTAAACTAAAACCCTAGAATTTCTAACGTTGAAGGTAGGGTTATTGTGATATTAATTTTAGAAGAGATGAACGAATCTAGATTCTTTTTATCTATGGTTTTGATTTTGTTCTAAAATTCAGAAAAATCTGTAAAAACCTCAGACTCAATAAATCTTGAAATAATCTTTACACGAGAAGATACTGCAAGCAAAAAATCCCCCCAAATTTACGGTGAATCAAATGTTTGATATCCCAATGCAGCTACAGGCAGAATCATTACCTCAAGAGATGTTCCCTACAGAACATGTGATGAATATTGAAACCTCGAGGTTTTATCAAGAAGAGGAAGACTTTGACTCAATGTTTGCTTCTCTGGAAACCTGGAAAGACTTTGATTCTTCTTTTGAGTCGATTCTTTTTTTCGTCGATAACTTACAAGAGATTTTAGAAGGTCTCGCAGCCGAAGAAAATCCCGATGAAAATTTGGTAAATGAACTAAGGAATTTTGTTGTCTATTTGGTGCAGATAGGATCGATGGACAAAAGTGAAGAAGAAAAGCAAGCGCTTTATCAAGATATCGTTGAGCTTTATGCAGATGAAGAAAAAGAGGATTCCGAAGAAGAATATGCGAGCTCTTTTATGTTGGCTCCCAATAATCCCTATAAAATGGAGTGGAGATTCCCGAACTGGAAAGACGACTTTACTGTTCAATATTCGCAATGTAAAAATTATTCTACGCTGGGAGCAACTTTTTTTCCTAAAATTATGGGCCTTGGATTTGGCTTTAGCGTTGGCAAGGATCATGGTAATAGAAAGAGAAGAGGAAAACACAAGCCTGCTCAGGTATCTCCCGCTCCTCAACAAACTCAACAATCTCAACCACCCACAACGAATCCACAACAAGTTCAAGAGCAAAAACCTCAACATAATGATAAGCATGAACATACGCACAAGAAAAATTTCTTAGAAAGAATCGGTCATGGAGTAAAAAAAGGCGGTAAAGCTGTTGGTCATGGTGCCAAAAAAGGCGCTAAAAAGACAGGAAAGTTTGTTAAAAAACACGCTGTAGCAATTACCGTAGGAGCTGTTGTAGTGGTCGGTGTGGCTGTTACGATTGCTACTTTAGGTGCAGACGGGGGAAGCGGAACTCTTCTTGCAGCCGCGGCTGGTAAGTTTCTTAGTGATGCGCTTGAAGAAAAAGATGAAAAACCAACGCAGTCCCTTTCGAGGGCGCAGAATCCTTCACAGCCAAGTTCAATTGCCATGCCAACACCACCTTCACAAGCTTCACTAAGAGATACGTTCCAAGCAGGAAACCCCAGAGATTTCCGCATGGGGGAAAGCTCTATAGCCGAAATAAGAAATTCGGCAGCTACCATTACGCATGAGATATGGAGTAATTTAAATAAACAAAACTTGTCTCCTTCGACGCCTCCATCAAATGGGACTCGTCCGATAACTACAGAGCCTTTTACAGCAGCCGGTCGAGGGAAAATAGATGAGTGGTACGGGCGTCAGGCGATACATCCGATTCAGCAAGAGAGACATCGACAAGAGCATTTAAATAACCAATCAAGTCCTCTTGGATCTGGGAACTCCGATGTTAAAAAACTCTTGGAAGCCTCTAACATTGTCACAGCAATCGGAAACCCTGGTGAATTAAGAAATCCTATAAATCCTTTTCTGACACAAGCATTTGCCGTTCCGGAAAGAAATTTTGTGAATGCTGGAAAGTTAGAATCGTTAAATCGAGTCATAGCAAAAGCCCCGGAGAACAAAGAAGCCTTTTTAGATAGAGCCTTAGTTCATGCGGAAATAGGGAATAAGCAAGAGGCATTGAGCGACTATCAAAAATCTGGAATAAAACCTACGCCTATCGATCCCATCAAAGATCCGGATAAGATGAAACTTGCTAATGCTATTGTAGAGGGATTGATGGAAGCGGCGCAACTGCCCATTGATATGGCGGTAGGATCGGCGGAGGGGGTAGCAGGGAACTTAAAGAGATTACCGGGTAATCTTGCAGACGTGACACAGGCATATGCTCGCTTGCCACGTGATGCAACTAATTTATTATTTTCTGCCATAACAGATCCAAAGCAAGTATCTATGCAGATGGTCGATGAGACGATGGCGTTTGTAGATTATATAGAAAACACAACGATTGATGATTTTTTATCAAAAGCTTTGGGAGTTGAGGGTAAGGCAGAATGGTTGAAATTACCGGTTTCAGAAAAGTTCAAAAGAATATTAAGAGCAGCAAATGATATAGCAATGGACGTTGCAGCTCCAGGTGCAGCATTCAAGGCAGCAAAAGAGGTTCAAGCCTTAAATAAGGCGACGCAAGTAGCAAGTCTAGAAGTTGCAGCAAGTCAAAAAGGATTGGAGTTAGCTCATGCAACAAATGTAGGAAGCAAGGCAATAAAGACAGGAGAAGCAACGGAGATTTTAGTACCGCTTAGAACAGTAGAGCAGAAAGCAACCCTGATGGTAGGAGAAGGCGGCATGCTTGGTAAATCTGCGAATGCTTTGGAAAGGTGTGTTGTTACTGAGGGAAGAACTACTGCAATAGAAGGAGGATTGATTAGGGAATTAGAATCTCAACAAGTTCGAATAAAGTCATCTCCACATTTACAATCGCTACCTAATAATCCTTTAAAAGGGACAAGCTATTCAGAGAAAGTGTATGATCAAATGAGGCTAAATAAGAGCAGTGCATTACCAGATTTTCACGCTTTCCCGTTGGAAGTAGACAATTATGCTGGATTAGGTAAGATGGAAAAATTTGTTGGAGGGGATGGAATTTTTAGAACTAAAATCACTCTTGAAGGAGCTTATCAAGGTAAGGAAGGATATTTTGAATGGATAATAGAACCTGATAATACAATTAAACATAGACTGTTTATATCCAAATAACAATTTTAAAAAGATGAATTTATGAAAAAAAGAGAAATCGAAAAAGAACTTTTTAAAAGAATAGTCCCTTTAGAAAAATATGGGCTCAGTCGAGATCTTTCTTGGGAAAAAGAAGAGGCTATTAGAATAATTAAGCTTCTAATGAATGAAAATGTTGGGATCTTGGGAGGGGATGTATACAATATACAAAATGATCAATTTAAACCCCTGTATGATAATTGGTCTTGTGAACGAAAGGAAAAAGAATCGAAAGAAGATTTCTTTTTACGAAGTAAGAAAATAGCCCTAAGTTACATTGAGAACTATTCCATTACAGTGCCTGGACAAGTTATATTTTGTTTGGTGTTTACAGAACATTTTTTCGAACCAATTCCGGATAGTGAGATTTCTACTACGGCTCAAATTTTAGATGAAAATTGGCTTATGTGTCCTGACTGTGTGGATGCTTGGGAATCAACATCTGAAGATAAGATCGTCATTTGTCCTAAATGTGATCGAGCTTATTATAACCCTCGCTATCAACCTGTTGAAAAATAGGTTCTTTCTAAGATCCTATTCTCAACTCTTCAAAAGTCGACAAGCTGAGTGGAAGTATTGCAGCAGGTCAAAGAGCAACGATGACTTTAATTGAGCTGAATTTCATTCCGATCAAGGTTTTTTGGCAATCATCTGACCAACAGAGAGCTCCTGGTAATCTTGTAGACGTGACAAAGGCATATACGCGCTTGCCGCTTGACGCGACCAATTTAGTATTTTCTGCTATAACAGATCCAAAGCAAGTATCTATGCAGATGGTTGATGAGACGATGGCATTGGTAGATTATATAGAAAAAACAACG
>JABEVM010000097.1 GCA_013041585.1 Chlamydiota bacterium | reverse complement strand
GTTTTTTATTACTAAAGGCAACTTATGAGAATATTAAGCTTTTGTATCGCAGCATCGATTTTATTTTTCCATACATCTCCAAGTTATGCTGCCTATACGGTAAGAAATGGGAAGATTGTGAATAAAGATGACATTGCTACCGCTTCAGTTCAAGAGCATTACAGCTTCAGCCAAGAGGCATATCAGAAGAAAAACTGGAATGAAGTGGTTCACCAAAACAACATTATCATAAAAAATTTCCCCGACAGTCCTTTTACGGAAGAGGCGATGTTTTATTTGGGTGTGGGTTATTTTTATATCAATGAGTATGAACTTGCCAATGAGAACTTTTCGGATTATTTAAAAAAACTATCCGCTCCTAAACACTTTGAAGAAGCAATGAAATACAAGTTCCTCATTGCGGAAGGTTTCCGGAATGGAAATAAAAAAAGGCTCTTAGGGCTGCAAAAAATGCCGAAGATCATTCCAGCAAAAGAAGAGGCGCTTACCATTTATGAAGAAGTGATAACAGCATTGCCAAATCATGATTTCGCTGCGCAGTCTTTATTTGGAAAAGCAGAAATTTTATTATCCCAAGAAGAGTTTCGCACTTGTATAGAAACCTACCAGACTTTAATTCGCAGGTTTTCAAAGCACCCTCTAGCTCCAGAAAGCTATGTCGGAATTGCAAAAAGTTATCTAGCTCAATGTAAAGTGCAATATCCAGATCCAGATTTTTTAGATTTGGCTGAAATCAATTTACGGAAATTTAAGCAAGACTTTCCAAGAGAAGATAAAGTAAATACAGTAGAAAGTATGCTAGAGGAGATGAAAGAGATTTATGCAAAATCGCTTTATGATGTAGCTAAATTTTTCGAAAGAACAAAAAAAGCGAACGCGGCCAAAATTTACTACTCTCAAATCGTTGCTAAATACCCTAATACAAAACTGGCTTCTGTATCAAATAAACGGCTTGAAGTGATTAATGCCAAACTAAAAGCGGAAGAAGAGAAAAAGGCTGCTGCAAAACCTCAAGAAAAGCAAGAGATGCCTTCTCAAGAAGTAAGAGCCACAGAAATTGTAAGCCCTGCAGAGGAAGAAGTGGAAGAAGCTTTAGAGGTGTTGCCCTGCGAATCCATAAATGCTGTAACAGAGACGGCAGAGGCTAACACTGAAATTGTAAACGTAGAAAAAACAGAAAGCCCTTCTCTCGAATCTAAGATGCTTGAGGAAAAGCAGTGAAAATAGGCTGGCTTTTGGCTTTTATTTGTTTTTGCGGTAGTTCTTGCGGATATCGTTTAGAGGAAGAAGAGCTCGAAGATGTGGGAAGAATCTCGATTTCAGTCCCATTTGTAAAAGGGGATGTTGATGGACAGTTGACCAATGCAATTGTCAGAGAGCTTGCTTCCACAGGATCTTTTCGGTATGTAAGAGATGGAGGCAGATATATTCTGCTTGCGACTGTAGTTCAAGATCATAAAGAAAAGATCGGGTATCGTTACGACAGAGAACCTAAAGGAAAGTTAGAAAAAAATCTCGTTCCTACAGAGGGCCGCCGTATTCTTGGTGCGCAAGTCTCTATCCAAGAAACTCGGACAGGTAAAATTCTTTTAGGTCCTACAATTGTTAAAGCTTCTATTGAATATGATTATGTTAACTCCGACAACCTGGCAGATTTAACGTTTTTTAGCCCGGCAGGTCAAAGACTTACAGTCCTTAATTTTTCTCTAGGGCAACTTGATTCAATTGAAGGTGCGGAAGATAATGCTCTTGATCCTTTGTACCGACATATGGCACAAAAGATTATAGATGGATTAATGGGGCAAAAGTGGTGGGTCAATGACTGAAGCTGATTATAAAAAAGATAAAGCTCAGTTTCAAGGAGAGTTAACTAACTTATCTGCAATGATGAAGTGGATTGTGGATAAGGTTGATCAAGTAGGTTTTCCTCTTTCAGATTCGAGAAAAATTCAATTAGCCATGGAAGAAGCCTTAGTTAATGTAATCCATTATGCCTACCCAGATAGAGTCGGAATGATCGAGATTATCTCTTTTCTCCTACCTCAAAAGTTGATTAAGTTTGAAATTATTGACCAAGGAAAAGAATTTAACCCTTTGCAGTTTTCCACAGATGGGGGAATTGATGCTGATCTTCTTGATAGGCAGGAAGGAGGGCTCGGGATCATTCTTATTAAGAAAATTATGGATGAAGTTCATTATGAAAGACGAAATGAACGCAACGTGCTTACCATAGTCAAAGAATTTGAGATGAAATAGTAAATTAGCTCTTCTTGTCGATCGAGGATATAATCGCTTCGGTATCAATTACTTCTTTTAGAAAATGCTGCAGTACTTTTAGGATGAATTTAGGTGTATTGTATACACCTGATGTAGAAAACGCGATTTCTAGATGTAGCTTATTGTTATTGATCCAAGAGATAAGGGTAAGTGTCATAGGAAGATGCTCTATAGATTTCGGCACGATCCAAATCGCAAACTGCTCATTAAATAGAGTAACTTTGTCACTGGTTTCAATCACATTAAAGGATTGAGTGATGTTGTCGCTCGCATGATTTTCTAATTCTTCATTAGTTAAAAGACCTATATCGTTTAGCAAAGCCATATTTACAGGTATGATCCCGTCCGGTACCCATTTATGGAGATCCTCCACAAAGTTTTTATAAGCTTCTTCGAGCTGAATCGGGTTAATCATGCAGTTCTCCCTTTTAGCCTTACCGGTTTTTTTAATGTACCCCTGAAGTAGGGGTCTTGTCAATAGACTTAGTAAAAATTTTACTATTAATGTTTTCGGGGTTTTTTTAAAAGGCATATTCCAAAATCTTTGATATTCTTGTTGGTTTTTTATATAAATTTTTGATAAACAATTGTTTGAGATATTGATTTTTTCTTGGGTCGGGAATAATGCATCGCAGAGCCATTTTACTTTTTTTATGTTTACTATCTGTTTCTTTGGAGTCGAAGCCACTAGATATGGACGTTTCGGCTTCTTCAGCCATTTTACTGAATGCGAAAAATGGCAAGATTCTCTATGAAAAAGATGCGCATACTCAAAAAAATCCGGCAAGTACAACAAAAATAGCCACGGCTATTTATCTCCTTGAAAGGAAGAAGAATCTAGAG
>JABEVM010000096.1 GCA_013041585.1 Chlamydiota bacterium | reverse complement strand
CTCATAAAACGTAGAAAAAGGATAAATCTCTTCTGGAGGAATTCCCGTCTTTTCAAGGGATCCGGAATGTTTGTCCCCTGCAAAAGAAAAAAGAAAGGGAGCTATGACATCGTCCACTTTCGGCTCATAATAAAACCATTCGTATATTCCTGTCTTGGCAACTGGAAGCCCTGTATTCATCGTAGTTACATGGCAAGCTGTTGTTGAGGGAAACTGGGAAGTGATCTTGCTTACTATTCCTTTTTCAAAGGTGCGTTGCAAAAAAGGCTGGCTACCTTGGTTTTTTTCAAGAAACACCCAACCAAATCCATCTATAAAAAAGAGGATCACATCCTCATAAATCTCACTCGTTTTTATGCAATCTGCAGGAAGAGGATCTACACTCCTCACTCCTAAAAGTTTTTTTATAGTATCTGGAATTTTTGAAAAGCAGTAGGACTCATATAAGGGCTTACGAAGTGTTTCTCGGAAGTTAGACCCGTTTACAGCATCGATGGATAAATTATTTAACATACAAGTTGCGCCTTTACGAATTTACGTGCTAAAAACTGCTATCAAAACATAAAATTCCATAAAAAAACTAAGTAAAAATCATTTTTCTACAAAAAACCACTATATGCAAACAAAAACAAAAAAACTCACTCGGACAATCACTGTTTTCATGCTAGCTATGATTAACGTAGCAGCTGTTGGAAATATTAGAAACTGGCCTCTTACTGCTGAATATGGATTTTCTTCCTTATTCTTTTTTATGCTCGCAGCGCTCATCTTTTTTATTCCAGTTGCCCTCGTATCCGCAGAGCTTGCTACAGGCTGGCCGCAAAAGGGTGGTGTCTTTGTTTGGGTGAAAGAAGCATTCGGACATAAGATGGGTTTTTTGGCGATCTGGCTTCTGTGGCTTGAAAACGTGTTCTACTATCCTCTAGTTTTATCTTTTATCGCGGCTACGACAGCGTATATTTTCAACCCTGCTTGGGCCCACAATCCACTCTATACAATCGGGATTATCCTCTTCTTTTTCTGGGCAGCAACTGTCGCTAATCTGTTTGGAATGAAGATTTCAGGTTGGATCAGTACAATCGGCGCAGTCGTAGGAACGTTCATCCCGGGGATTTTTATTATTGTTCTTGGCCTTATGTGGTATTTCAAAGGCAATCCTTTGCAAATCAATCTATCATGGGAAAGTTTGATCCCAGAGATGAACAGCTTTACCCAGCTTGCCATCTTTTCGGGAATTTTACTATCCCTGGCCGGAATTGAAATGTCAGCAGTCCATGCGGCGGAAGTAAAAGATCCGCAAAAGAATTACCCAAGAGCCATCCTTTTATCAGCCTTCTTGATTTTAGGTCTTTCCATCATAGGAGTTCTTGCTATTGCAATTGTCATTCCTAAAAGTGAAATTAGTTTGATTGCAGGATCACTCCAAGCCTTTGCTTATTTTCTAAATGCATATGGACTTAATTGGCTTCTCCCCGCCATGGCGATATTGATCGCAATCGGATCTTTAGGAGGTCTTAGTACTTGGATTATCGGTCCTAGCAAAGGTCTTCTAGCTGCTGCCCAATCAGGTGACCTTCCCCCTTACTTTAGAAAAATTACAAAAAGCGGTATGCCAAAAACTCTTCTGATCACACAAGCTTCGATCGTATCGCTTTTATCTCTCCTTTTTGTGTTTATGCCTACCTTAAGCAGCGCTTATTGGATTTTGACAGTCTTAGCAGCTCAGCTTTATCTAGTCATGTATATCATGCTCTTTGCAGCAGGGATCAAGCTTCGCTACAAAAGACCAAATGTGGAAAGAGCATATAAACTTCCTGGTAAATATGTTGGGATGTGGATCGCAGCAGGAATTGGAATACTCGGTGGAGTATTTATGCTAGTTGTTGGATTTTTTCCCCCAAATGAAACAATCAGTAACAACGTATGGGGTTATTTCTGCACATTGTTCTTAGGTATGGTGATTTGCTGCGTAGCGCCCTTTATCATCGAATACTTTAAAAAACCATCTTGGAACAAACTACTCGATCATGAAAAATAAAATCGATTCTTCGTGGGAAAATTCCTCTAAGTGGTATGACGACATCGTCGGAAAAGGAGGGCACTTCTATCACCAGGAGATCATCCTCCCCAATTTGCAAAAACTCTTGGGGCTAAAAGACAAACCGAGCGCCAAAATATTAGACGTGGCTTGCGGACAAGGTATTTTTTCTAGGGATGTTCCCCAGAATTTGGAATATGTAGGGGTTGACATCTCCCCTTCCTTGATCAAGATTGCTAAAGAGTATAATGCAAAAAATCAAAGGCGCACATTCTTTGTTGGCGATGCGCAAAATCTTTCCTTCCTCCAGCAAAAATTCACTCACGCCGTTTGCATCTTAGCGATTCAGAACATAGAAAATCCTCTCTTAGTATTCCAAGGGATTTCCAAACTGCTTGAGAAAGACGGAAAACTAGTCTTAGTCCTAAACCATCCCTGTTTTCGTATCCCAAGACAAAGCTCATGGCAAGTGGATGAACCAAAAAAACTGCAGTATAGACGAATTGACAGGTACTATACTCCCCTCAACATACCCATCCAAATGAATCCAAGTCAAAGAGAAGAGTCATCCCAGACCATTTCCTTCCATAATCCCCTTTCTGCTTATAGCTCATGGCTTAAACAAAGCTCCTTCGTCATAGAGCTCATAGAAGAGTGGTGTTCAACCAAAACAAGCACCGGGAAAAATGCAACGATGGAAAATCGAAGTCGTAAAGAGTTCCCTCTCTTTATGACAATTGTTGCCAGAAAATTGTAGCCAGAAAATTAAATCACCTTACATCTTAGATGGCGGTAAGATAAGTTTTTTCTACTTGTTTTTTAGTATAATTTGTGGCACGACAGAAGTTAATCTATTAAAAATTCAGAAATCGAGCTAATAGCGAAGGATTGATATGGAAAAAAAGGTCAAAATATTAGGGATCGCAGGGAGTTTACGTAAAGAGTCGTATAATAGAGGTCTTCTGAAGGCAGCGCTAGAGGTTGCACCGGCTGACTGCAGCTTGGAGATTTTTGATTTATCAGACATTCCTCTGTATAACCAAGATGAAGAAACAAACTTTCCAAAATCGGTAGCGAACTTCAAAGCCAAGATACGTGCTGCTGACGCAATTTTATTTGCAACACCTGAATATAATTATTCGATACCGGGTGTATTAAAAAATGCGCTCGATTGGGCATCACGTCCTTATGGGGATAATGCATGGGATGATAAACCGGTTGGAATCATGGGAGCATCTCCTGGACTGCAAGGTACTTCACGCGCTCAGTATCACTTAAGACAGGTTTTTGTGTATTTAAACATGCATCCACTCAATAAGCCTGAAATCATGATTGCAACTGCTCAAGACAAGTTTGATGCCAAGGGAAATTTGACTGACCCCAAAGCTCGTCAAAAAATTGGTGAGCTCCTAACAGCTCTTACTGCTTGCGCAATGACTCGCTGTACTAAAGTAAAATCTTAAAGCTGCGATTGCATACGGTTTGCAAAACCTTCTTCCTTTGAAGGATCTGGAACAAAACGGATCTGATCTTGCACAGAAGGATCTACCGCAAATACAAATGTATCGCAATTTTTAAGAAGTTCACTGTGGAAGAACATTTTGTAAAGACCATCGCTGCGAAGTGGAGGATTCCCCTGTTTAAGTTCGGAATTCATCTTCAAAACTTGTATGACGGCGTTATGGGCAACAACTACTACTTTTTCTCCTGGATGATCTTTAGCAATCTCTAGACATGCCAGAGATACCCTATTCCATAAAGAAGAGTATGTTTCTGGATCTTTCACTCCCACCATCTGAAAAGGAGTTGTATTCCATAAGAAATCAGGAGCAAGGTCTCCCGTCTTTTTAGCCTCATCTATAAAGGCTTCCCATATCTTATTTCGAGCAGAGCCTTGGATTCCTTCCGTCCAGCTGTGATGGATCTCTTCTAGCCCTGGCTTTGTAACAATTTGAAATTCTCTTTCTGGAAAAGCAACCTTACATTTTTCTACCGCGCCTTCTGCAGTTTCATTAGCTCTTTTCATTTCTGAAGAATAGATAGTTGGAGAAATATCTGGATGTTTATCAACCAAATAGACACCTAGACGCTCAGCTTCTTTTTTACCGTCCGCATGAAGGGATGGATCTAAATCCCCTCCGCAAATAGCGCCTGGGATATGCTCTTGTTTCCCATGACGTGCAAATAATAAGTATGTTACATTAGAGCTAGAGTTACCAACAGCTGCCATAAATACCCCATAAAAAAGTTTATTGGCGTTATTTTATCACGATTCTCAATTTTTTCAAATTTTCAAAAAGCAATTTACATACCGCTTCTAAGAAGCTGTGACCCCCTTGCAATGCTGCATGTTTTTGTTTTGCAAATATCCCCCACATACCCTATCGTCAAAAAAAGATTTACAAACCATTAAGGATGGGATTTATTATGAAATACTCCGCTCTTGCTTTCTCAAGCTTATTGCTTTGCTCACTTGGCTTCGCTGATCAACCCGCTAACGCAAAAAATCAAGGTAAAAAAACAGAACTTCGAAAAATGTCATCGCCGAAAACTCATTCGTTAGTTCCATGTCTTGTGGATGAGACGAAATGGCTTGTATACGGAGACTTTCTCTATTGGGAAGTACGTGAAGACCAACTCCAATTCGCAGGAGACATAGTAGGTGGCATAGGCCCATTCGTAAATTTCGTAAACAACAACAATCCGGGTATACCAAACAAAACCCTCGATCAGAAAATAAAAGTGAAAGAGAGTTCTTTTAAATGGAGACCAGGCTTTAGAGTTGGAACTGGTGTGGATCTTGCTAGAAGCACATGGGATATTCAACTATTTTGGACTAGGCTTCATGAAAGCACAAAAGCCCATCTTTCAGATAGTGCAAATGGGATTCTTTCCACTGAGTTTCCACTAGTAACCATTTTATCTCTTACCGGAAATAACAGTGGCAGCCTTCCGATGTTTGCAAATAACGCAAAAAACAAATGGACATTCAGGTTTGATACAATAGATCTGCAGGTTGGAAAAACTTTTTTCCCTCATAAGACTGTGTCTGTGAAGCCGTTTTTTGGTGTTAAAGCAGCGCAAATTGATCAAAGGACAAGAACTAAATATGAAGGTCTAGTGGGGACCGGTCAAGATGCGAATAATAACAATTTTTCGTTTCCTCTTGTGAATACAGTGGATAAGAAAAATAACTTCCATGCAATTGGCCCTAGCCTTGGGGTAGATTCTAAGTGGAAATTTGCTCACATGTTTTCCCTTGTAACCGACTTTTCTTTTGCAGCAGTATATGGAAAGTTTAATAACGAGATTCACTCTCAGATTACTGCGCAAGGGGGCGGAAACACTGCCATGATCAATATCAAATTACACAATCCAACATATAGAATTCGTCCGACCATAAATGGACTTGTTGGTTTTGATTTTTCTAGCTGCCTTGGTAAAAGCGGGATTATTTCAGTTGGAGTTGCATATGAAGTCCAATACTTTTGGAATCAGTGGCAATCCCCTTCTTCAGTTGCAGTTAGCTTAGTTAACACCTCCTCTTCCGCGCAAGGCGATCTCATGATGCATGGTCTAACAGCGCATCTTGGATTTGCGTTCTAATTTCTTTTTTTATGGGCCAAGGTGGTATCCTACCTTGGCTCAATTCCCTTCTAATCTCCTTTCTCGCGATCATTAGTTTCAGAAAATCATGACATGAATTAGACCAAGTTATATGCTCCTTGTCAAAAAACAGCTCCAAGGAGTATTTATGGCAACTTCGGCGTTATCGACATTACAAACAAACTTGCAAAAATCTGTAGAGTTATTTTCGACAAATTCTAAGGTGAAATCAGAAGATATCTATCTACAAGAAGATGGATCTGCTTATGTCTGCGCAAATATCGTAAGCCGCGTGTATCACATGATCTGTGATTATTTCTGGAATTCAAAGATGACAATCATAGCCAGTGTCTACGAAAGAACTGCCCTCGAGTATCTGAGAGATATGACCTCAATCGATCCAAGAAACGATGATTTAACTCCAAAAAGAGTTTCTCAATGGAAGCAAATAGACGATGTATACCAAGCAAGGTTACAATTTCTTGCTAGAGCCATGGAAGCCAATGGAGAAGCTTTTAAGCGATACACTACAAAACATCCTGAAAGCACTCTTCATGAAATGGAAGTTTCTCAAGTCAAAACTGCAGTGTCCAGCATGGCACAAAATCTTGCTCGTATGCGTCTTGACATTCAAAGCAATTCTGATCTGAATCAAAACGTACGTAGCTTTTATCAGTTTTTAAGCAATTTCCTGATGAATCTTGTGCAGATGAATCCAAATAGCCTTGTGGATTCTGTGGGATCTATAAATGATTTTCGAAGAAGCCTTACTTCGATTATAGCATTCGTTGAAAAAAATGAAGCTACGGTCAGCACTTCTCAAGCTAAGGGAATTAAAGATTTTTATGCCCAATTTACCAAATGCAAAAAAGAAGGCACGTTTTTCCCAGCTCTTGCTAAGCTTTATCACAACCTATCTCTCACAGGGCCTCAGAGCGCACTACTTACAGATTTATTTTCTATGCTCGCAATTGATCCTAAGGAACAAGCTACAGAGTGGCTTGCTGCTGCGACTGCGTGTAAGGGAAAACTAGTAGACTACGCACAAACCTTGAAAACAAACGGAGAAACCCTGCAGGCAAATTTTGGAAATCGCGACTCAGGTGAAATTGTGGATAGCCAAGTAACAACTAGAATGAAAAGGTTTTCCGACACATTTGGAGCCTCTCTTTCAAGAATGTACAATAAACTATCCATATATGACGCGGAAAGATCCATGTTAGCTAGCGTGCTCAGTCTCCTTGTTTCAGATCCTAAAACGAGTCAGAAAGACTGGCTAGGTGCTGCAAAAGCTTATATGGCAAGCGCAGTTGCATACACTGAGACACTCGCGAGCATAAAAGCAGCTCTTAAGGACCATGCAAGCACAGTTACTGGCAGCTTTACTGATGAATTACAAGAGAAAGCTCAGCAGTTTACAGCTAGGATCCCCGCTCTTTGCAGTACACTCTTCCTCTCTACAGGAGAAAGTACACTCCTCCGCAGCGTATTCTCTCTTCTAGTAATTGATCCTAAAGAAAATCCGAAAGAGTGGCTTGATACTGCAGCTTTAGCTCGAACTCACTTACTTGAATGTGTTGCTACTTTGCAAGCAAAAGGAGCAGCACATCAAGAAGCTGGAAAAGACGTGGTTGACACAACTGCTTTAGATACTTTACCAGACTTAGCTAAGGAATTTGATGCAGTCCTGTCCCGCATGTACCATAAATTATCTCTCTCTGATTCAGAAGGAGCTCTTCTTCGCAGTGTATTTGCTATTCTTGTAGCAGATCCGAAAGCAGACCCTGATGAATGGATAAAAGCAGCAGGAACTACTTTAGCAGATTCTCAAAGTGCGTTAGGTGCTTTGCAAGCACATAGAGCTGCTCTTGAACCTCATCAAGCTACAATTACAGATGGAGTAGACGGTGACGTTTTACTAAAGTCGGAGCAATCTCTGAAAGGGGTTCTTCCCGAACTCTTTCGCAAACTCTCCCTTGCAGAAGTTCAATCTAATTTGGCTATAAGCGCATTGAAACTTCTCATGATAGATAGCACTTCTAATTCGGAAGGTTGGGCAGCTGGTGTAGCAGAGTGTAAAGCTAAACTAGAAGCCTGTAACGCTGCAATTCGCGAAGCTACTACTAAAATTATCGATGGAGCTGCCGTCTCTCTTGAAAATCCTTTTGCAGAATTCCTCATCTCGTTTGATGAAGCTCTGGATAGGCTAGAAGAGAATGTAAATCTGTCAGTTTCTCAACAAGAAGTGATTTTAGCTTTAAGAAAACAAGTTGAGGAACAACTAGAAACTATTACCGATCTGCAAGACCGATTAGAGATACCACAACTCCCTGCAGTATCTGTTACGCTTATAACCTCATTACAAGGGCGAATAACTGCCATTGGCGAATATCTTGTGAATGCTGAAGTAAAAGTTTTAGTTGGCAAAAACGGTGGACAGGCCGGTGAGAAAACTAACCCTTTTAAAAGGATGATACCTTCAATTGCAGAAAAAATTACAGAAATTTTAGAGAGTAGAAAACAACCAGACACTCAGAAAAAGGCACAAGCTCTTGATGTTGATGCGAAATCGCTTTTCGCACAAAAAGAAACAGTAGAACCATTATGTAAATTTTTGGATGGACTTGTGGAAAGAGGTATCATTCATTCATGGGTAGTAACCAAGGCAGGCGCGTTGTGCATTAAAGTAGAAGACAAAGACCACGGTCTCCAAATTAACTCAGCAATTCCTGCCACGTTAGCAACTGTTGGCTGGAGAGATGGTGCCGCACTGCAAAAAGGCCCAATTACAGAACTCCCTTCAATCAAATAAAATATTTACAATGATAGAAAATTATTTTTCTAAAATATTTATTACAAGTTAGATGGCTTAAAAAGAGTAAAATAACATGATTTTTAATGGGTCAAAAGGTATGCTTGACCCTTCATTAAAAAGAGAAATACTATGTGTGGAATATTTGGCTACGTAGGTCCTAGGGACTCTGCAAAGATCTGTATCGAAGGGTTAAAATACCTTGAATATCGAGGGTATGACTCTTCTGGTATTGCGGGACTCTTTTCCGGTCACCTCCTCTCTTGTAAAGAAGAAGGAAAAATTAGTGTTTTAGAGAAAGCTGTAACGACCTCTTCTTTAAAACTT
>JABEVM010000095.1 GCA_013041585.1 Chlamydiota bacterium | reverse complement strand
GTATAATAAATATTTTAACTTACAAAGCTAGTCTACTAAGAACTTAGCCTTAGCCTATTTCGATTTGCATTGTAAAAAAAACTAGATGGCTGTAAGTAAAAAATAATATCAAATAGCAGATCCATTCAAAGATAGAACAGGAAAAACCATGACACACTACGACATTATTATCATTGGTACAGGTGCCGGCGGAGGAACTCTTGCATATGCATTAGCCCCAACTAAAAAACGGATCTTAGTGATTGAAAGAGGTGATTTTTTGCCGCGAGAAAAGGAAAACTGGGATGTAAAAGCGGTATTTCTTGAAAATCGATACAAGACAAAAGAAGTTTGGCATGATGCGGTAGGTAAAGAAATTCATCCTGGAACTCATTACTACGTAGGCGGGAATACAAAGGTCTATGGAGCTGCGCTACTAAGGCTACGTGAAAAAGACTTCGAAGAGATTCAACATGCCGGAGGAGTCTCCCCAAAGTGGCCAGTTCCCTACTCGGATTTCCAACCTTATTATCTACTAGCTGAAAAACTCTACCACGTGCATGGACAAAGAGGTGTAGACCCTTTTGAACCTGCTGAAAAAGAACCATTTCCTTATAAAGCTTTGCGCCATGAACCAAGAGTTCAACAGCTTTTCGATGGAATCAAGGGCTTAGGATTAAAGCCATTCCCCTTACCACTCGGCCTGCTACTTGATGAAGAAAACAGGGAAAAGAGTCAATGTATTCGTTGTGATACATGCGATGGCTTCCCTTGTTTAGTTGACGCAAAATCCGATTCTGAAATTAGCTGTATTAAACCAGCTTTAGAATATCCCAATGTTACTCTATTAACTAAAACCAAAGCTATACGCCTTGAGACTGATTCCACAGGCAAAAAAGTGACACGCTTAGAAGTAGAAAGAGATGGAAAAAAAGAGTTCTATTCAGCAGACATCCATATCGTTTCTTGTGGGGCTATTAACTCCGCAGCACTCCTTCTACAATCCAAAAACGATCAACACCCAGAGGGACTTGCCAACAGTTCAGGGATGCTCGGAAGAAACTACATGTGCCATAACAATTCCGCTATGATCGCGATTTCTACAACCTCGCATCATACAAGTTTTCAAAAAACATTCGGGATCAATGATTTTTATTTCGAAGCTCCTGACTGGAAATATCCTTTAGGCCATATTCAGCTTCTTGGCACCGTTAAAAAAGATATGCTCAGAGGGGAAGCTCCTTTTTTCACTCCGGATATAGCCTTGGACACCATGGCCCATCACATCGTAGGATGGTGGCTTACAAGTGAAGACCTGCCCGATCCAAACAATCGAGTTACCCTAGATTCCGACGGAAAAGTTGTTTTACAATATCGTCCCAATAATGAAGAAGGACATCATCGATTAGTTAAAAAACTCAAAGAAATTCTCCACTCATTAAGTCACAGCTTTATCCCGACCAGCATTCACTTATCAAAACAAATGCCAGTTGATGCAGTGGCTCACCAAGTGGGAACTTGCCGATTTGGCACGGATCCAAAGACTTCGGTACTCGATACTGATTGCAAAGCGCATGACCTTGAAAACCTTTATGTGGTAGATGGCAGCTTTTTTCCTTCAAGTGGAGCTTCCAACCCAGCATTAACGATCATTGCCAATGCCTTAAGAGTAGCCGATATCTTGAAAAAGCAAATAAAATAAGAAGATTCTAAATACCGACTTTAGGTTATCCAAGAGTGCCAAATGAGCGAAGTAAAAGGAATTTTATTTGTTGTTTCTGATCTTGAAAAGATGATCTCTTTCTTTTCAACTGTACTAGAATGTACCAAAGTGGAAAAAGCGGAGTGGTCGGGAGAGGCTCATGAACAATTATTTCAGCTTCCAAAAACGAAAGCTAACATGGCCAAACTCAAACTCGGTAATGAATCCATCTATCTACTAGAATTCTTTCCTAAACACAAGGACCCTTATCCACCTGATTCTTGTAGCAACGATTTATGGTTCCAACATATAGCGATTGTCGTTTCAGATATGGAAAAAGCGTATGCGAAAGTTACACAATCTGGAGCCCAGCCTATTTCCGAATCCATGCAAACAATCCCTGCTTGGAATAAAGCTGCAGCAGGAATTCAAGCCTTTTACTTTCGTTCTCCCGAAGGACATCCACTAGAATTAATCTATTTCCCAGAAGGAAAAGGTAATCCCATTTGGCAAGATAAAAACTCTCTATTTCTTGGGATTGATCATACAGCTATTAGCGTTTCTAATACGGAAGAGAGCATAAAGTTCTATCAGAACGTGCTTGGAATGAAGATAGCGGGAAGCAGTTTAAATTATGGAGAGACGCAGGAAAAATTATCTGGCGTCAAAGGGGCCAAAGTTAAAATTACAGGCTTAGCTTTTCCCCAGAAAAAAGGTATGGGCATCGAATTTCTAGAATATCAGCATCCCTTAGATGGAAGAAAAAAACCCAAAAAAATTCAGGCGCATCATCCAATGGAAGATGAAACAATCATTGCTGTTGATCACATAGAGTCTACCCTTGCAAAGCTGCAAAGCTTCCACGCACCTTTACTATCTGGAAAGTTATTAGCTCTTGAAGGGGTAATGGGCTTTAAAAAGGGGATCATGACGACCGATCCAGATGGGCATAGGATCTTACTCGTGGAGTAAACTCTACCTCAAACTCGAAAAAATCAATCTTCTCAAATACCCCAAACTACTTGGTTCTGATCGATAACAACATAGCGCTCGGCCAAAGCCTCATCAGACATCTTTTGAAGTAAAAGTCTGGCAAGCGTTTCTTCAGAATCTGTTTTTTTACCGACTACTTGTGGATACTTCGTATGTACTTCCCCTTCTGGGAAACAGATTGCAGCGGAGATTTTTAAAAACCTCGCTATTGCAAAGGGAGACATTTTTATAAACGGTCCTGTCATACCTGGAAGATCAACTTGTTCTAAAAACTGCTCAATGTTTTTCTGGTCCTGTTTGGAAAAACCCTTAATCGTATTTTGAACCTCTTTAGATCTCTTCAGGGAATTTTTATCGATCTCTTGACATTCTTTTTCCGTCATTGCTTCTTCTTTCAATGCAAAAATACAAAGATAGTCAAGCCTGGTGCGCTTATTTTCTTCACCCATCATAAATGTCAGAGCATTTTCACCACATTCGATACAATTGTCTAAGAGAGAAGATTCATGAGCCGAGATTGAAGCTGCTAACAAAGTTGAAAAAACGCTCAATGAGCAAAGAAAAAAACGCGATTTTTTCATAGATCCTATAAAATTGAGAATTCAAAACGCCTTGTGTATTCTACGTGAATCGCAGGAATTTTATCCAAATCCTTTTTTCAGAATTCTTTCCTGATTTTTATAAAATAAAATTTATTTTTCTAGGATGGAAAAAAGCTTTTTTTGCAAAGTATATAGTAAATCTTTTCAAAATAGAAAAAAATTCAAACTACACCTAGTAAATCGGAGGAATATGAAAGAAAAAGGCTTTTTACTAACCCTGGGATTGCTCATGTCTAGCCAAATTTGTTTTGCTATGGAAAATAAATTGATGGCATCGCAAAAGCCACCTATGGCCCCACCTTCAACTTCTGCCATAGAAAATGAAAGAGAAGTCGATCGTGGTTTTGTTTTCGGCGAATTTCTCTATCTTCAACCCTTCGTTGATGGCCTTGAGTATGGTTTTTCACAAAAACATTCTGTCGACCTCTCCATCCCCACAGCATTTGTAAAGGCCAAAGTGCAAGATCTGGACTTTGAATGGAGCCCAGCTTTTCGAATTGGAGCTGGCTATCTCTCCCCAACTAATTGGGATCTTTCAGTAGAATGGACACGCCTTACAAGCCATGCGAATGGCTCATTTAAAACGGCAAATTACCCAGACCAATTTCTCAGTGCTCAGTGGCTTTCTGAAACAGTAGGAGGTCAGGCTGATCAGGCACGCGCTAAATGGAACCTAAATTTCAATACAGTTGACTTGTTAATCGGTAAGGATTTTTCCATTGGAAAGAGTTTTTCTCTCCATCCTTTTATTGGCCTGCGAGCCGCCTGGATCGATCAGCATTATAAGATCGATTATCATTCTCAATTTGCATTTGCCTCACAAAATGGATCAGGAGGCGCTTTAC
>JABEVM010000094.1 GCA_013041585.1 Chlamydiota bacterium | reverse complement strand
GCGTGAGTAAAAAGCTTCCCGTCTCCTCTCATGGGCAGCTTACAAAAGAGATTTTGCAAGAAGCAATTAGGCCTCGTAGCGCTTTACTTTCTCTTTCTTGGGCAAATTCCTTAACCGGGGTAATTAATCCGATTCATGACTTAGCTGAAGTTTGTAGAGAAAAGGAAGTGAAACTCCATGTGGATGCAAGCTCGGTTCTCGGAAAACTTTTTTTCCGTTTCCAGGATTTAGGAGTAGATTATCTCACATTTGATGGAGACATCCTTCATGCTCCAAAGGGTACAGGGGGACTCGTGCAAAAAGAGTCTTCTTTCCTCTCTAGACTTGTTGTGGGCGATCCTGATTGCTCAACTCCGGCTATTGCAGGACTTGCTACGAGCTTTACGCTCTTGCAAGAACATTTCGATCATGTTTGCATGGAAACCGCAAGACTACGTGACAGGTTAGAACAAGGGATTTTAGATGGTTTTCCAGACGCTACAGCCTTCTTTACAAAAGTGGAAAGACTTCCCAATACGGCTGTGATTGCTTTCCCAGGAATTTTCAATGAAGCTTTGCTTTATGCACTACACCGCAAAGGCGTATACGCAAGCATTGGCGGAAACAGGTCTCAGAAAATTGCAGAAATTCTGCAAGCTTGCGGTGTTTCTAAAGAGCTTGCAAGTACTTCGATCTGTTTTAGTCTTTCGTATGAGACTACACAAAAAAATATTGATGACGCGATTTCTATCATTCTTGAGGCTGCAAAAAACCTAAGACGAACTTCAAAGGGTTTTTTTGAGGTGCCCAATGGCTAAAAAAACACGATTTTTCCCCGCATTTACTTGGTCAGGATATAGTAGGAAGCTAGCATCCAAAATAGAGAATCTTAAAAACATAGGATTTTTTACTGAAGAAGAGGCGCTCGCCAAAGATATGCGATTTGTAAGCGGGGAAGAAGGTTCCATAGAAGAGGGAAATAAAATTGCCTTCCATCTTCTAGTTGATACCTCAGATGGTGTGATTGCAGATGCAAAATTCCAAGCTTTTGGAAATTCAGCCCTTCTTGGAGCAGCAGAAGTTGTGGTCGAACTCGTCTTACGCAAAAATTATGATCAGGCATCGAGGGTCAGTGCAGATTTAATCGATAAGCATGTTGCAGACAAATCAGAGCAGATGGCCTTTCCTACAGAGACTTTTCCTCATATTAATCTTGTCTTATCTGCGTTAGATCAGGCCCTAGAGAAATGCCGCGATATCCCACTTCCTGAAAACTATGTAGTCTCTCCAGTTAGTACCTCAGATGAAAAACAAACCGAATATCCAGGTTGGCAACTTTTATCTAATGCACAAAAAATTGCTGTTCTTGAAGAAGTGATTGAAAAAGATATTCGCCCTTACATTGAACTTGATGCAGGGGGAGTAAAAGTTCTTGAGCTGAAAGATGACCGCGAGCTTGTTATCGCCTACCAGGGAGCTTGTACATCGTGCCATTCTGCAACAGGGGCTACTCTACATGCGATAGAACAGATTTTGCGATCGAAAGTCTATCCTGATCTGATAGTCACACCTGATATGAGTCTGCTTACTTTTTCATAAAAAGTATTAACTAGACGTTATAGGAAATGCTTTTTCTACTAATTTAGCATCTACTTTAAGAGGGACTTCTTCATTAAACTTCTGCTTAAACATTTCTAAAGCTTTGGTTAACATTTCTTGAAGCAGAGGAATTTGGATAGATTCAATAAAGAGAAGCTTTTTCCCCATAGCTTCCTGTGTATCTGTATCGAGAGGGGGTTCTTGACTTAACCTATGGACCGCTTCAGCTCTTTCAAGCCATGCTTCATTTAGATCTTTTCGGAGTAGGCGGATCGCTTTATATGCTTGCGCTTGCTGAGCTTTTTTCTTCTCTAGATCTGCTATCTCTTGATTAAGAGCTTCTATTTTTTTTACAGTTTCAGTACCTTCCTTTTGCGTCCAATCTACTTGCTTTCCATCCATTTCTCTGCAAAGCATAACGAGAGCTTTTCTGGTAGTTTGTTTTGCTTGAATCTCATTTGTGATCAGTGTAGGAGTCCATGAGTGGACTATGTTAGTTACGTATTGTTGTATGAGAATCGACTTACGGGGATTCACTCTGGTCTTGTAGTCTGGATGGTTATTGGATGTTCTGACAATTGCTTGATAGCCATCTGTGTCGATAAGAACTTCAGGAGAAGCTCTGGCTTGGAGAATTTCTATCGTTTCTTGATCGGTCAAGGGAGTTAGCTTAACAATTTCCACTCGATCTACAAAAGCTTTATTGGGAGCAATAAGTTCATCGTATTCCTTGGTAGTAGTGGCGAATACACAAAGAATTTGTTTTTCGAGAAGTTTTGTTTTCATTTGTTCTAGAAGGGTGCTACCGCCTGAGACAAGCCCCCCTCCATTTTGCGCCTCGTCAAAAAAGAGAATTACTTCTTTTTCATGACCCTGTAAATCAAAAAAAAGCTCGTCTAATCGACTGGAGTAGTCTGTGTTGGTATAAGTACGTCCAAAAGTTTGAGCATAGGAAAATGATTGACCTCCTTCTTTTGAAAAATAGGTAGTATTGACAGAATACAGAATTTTACCAGAGAGCTCAGGGGCTTCTCCTTCCTCTATAGCGAGTGCAACACTTTCCATTAGTTGACTTTTTCCAGAACCTGTATCGCCAACTAAGAAAATAATGTTAGGAGGTTGTCCGCTTGGAGGGCTCAAAGAGGTAATAATTTTTTGCTTTTCGACTTCTCTACCAATGCTTCTTTGTGAAAGGCCGTTCGCAGCTTTTTTATTTAAATTCGTAAAATCGTTTTCATTCAGCTGAGGGGTTCCTACTCGGAATTTGTGATAGAGATTGTATCCGATAAATGAAAGGCAAATTGTAAGAAATAAAGCTATTGAAGCTATCAAATTGACTTTCCAAGTTGTAGAAAAATGGGGAGCCATTTTTTTATATAACGTTGATAAATCGCGTATTAAGCTTCTATAAACATAAAATTGACTTTGGGCATCATGTAAGCTTTTTGGGGGGTCATCAAGATTGATTTGGAAGCTGTATAGATAGCTTAGGACAAAATAATTAATGAATTTAAATAGGAAGTTCTTTTGATGAAGCTGTGATGGAAGTGAATGAGTAAGTAATTCGTACGAATTTTTAGGTTTAGGTAGAAATAAGGCTAGGGTTTTTGCTTTACTTCTTACATCTTGAACTTCTGAGAATTCTTTCAAACAGGAAAAAGAGATAAACCGTTCGAATACGTCTATTATTCTTTTACTTTGTACATCGTATGGTAAAGAAACGACCGATTTTTTTAGAATATCTATGGTTGTTGCTGTAGGTAACTTACAGAATTTATTTTGTAGAATTTTTTCAAGTTTTGGACATGGATTTCTCGCAAGATGTGAAAGAGCTTTTTGAAGAAAGGAAGTAACTTTCTCAGCTTCTTCTATTTCTAGAGTAGTAGCTTGTTGACAAAGTACTTTGCTCTCTTCTAATTCAATCCCAACAGTTTGCTGGAAATAGGCTGCATATGATGATATGTAACTACCAAAACTAGCACTATAAGCATTTGAAAATAGGGTCATGCGTTATTCCTATATTTGTATGAGATGGTAAATGGTCGGTTGTTTTACAGTGTAGATTACATAGAAGGTTTAGAAAGCTCTCCGGTAGAAACTTCTATGACGTTTTGATAGTCATCAACAAGCAGTAACTTTCCTTCTAGGGTAATTTTTTTACAGACGCCCTCGATGACTTTATTTCCGTGAGAGACTCGAATTTTTTCACCTACAAAGGCTAAGTTGTCTGTATAAAATTTTGAAAAACTTTGAAATCCATTTCGCTCGAGCAAAGCTAGATTTTCAAGAAATTTAGCAAGGATGCGTTCCCAAACTATTCCTACATCGTATTTCTTATTTGTTTCACATTTTAAGGAAGTTGCTGGTTGAGAAATGTTTTGCATTGTCTTTTCAGACATGTTGATGTTGACGCCAATTCCGAGGATGACCCCTATTTTTTCTTCGAACGAAATAGTCTCGGTTAAGATTCCAGCTATCTTTTTTTTATGAACTAAAATGTCATTGGGCCATTTTAGTTTTGCAGGTATGGAAAGCTTGTGAAGGATTTCCGCGCAGGAAATCGCAAGAATTTGACTTAAGTTTTGCAAATAGGGATAGTCTTTACCTATCGTAAAATAGAGGCTTGCGTATATATTTTCCCCTTTGGGAGAAACCCACGTTTTTGCAAATCTTCCTCTGCCTGCTGTTTGCTCTTGCGCTGTTACACAATAAATTTTATTTTCTGAGTAAGAAGAGAGATGCTGTTTAACGTAGTTGTTTGTAGAATCTGTAGATTCTAAAGCAATGTTATGTATGGGTTTCATAAGTTTTTTAAAATTTTAATAATGAAGCGCTAATTATAAAATAGAAGAGAAAATATGTGGAGCCCTTTCTGTCTTAAAAGCATAGATTTTCGAACGATCCCTATCATTCTTGCTCTGATGTACATTAGCCTGCTCGTAATTTCCTCTACTACGGCAGATCATATCGATATAGTAGAAGAGACGCTTTTTACTCCCATGGCCAAAAGCCAGATGAAATGGTTTGCTTTAGGGTGGATTGTATACATATTTTTTGCAGGGATCGACTATCGCATGCTGCGAACTTGGACATGGGTTCTTTACGGAGGCATGCTGCTGCTTCTTGTGGGATTATTTTTCGTCCCTGCGATACAGAACGTGCATAGATGGTATAAAATCCCTTTTGTCGGATTCGCTTTCCAGCCTTCGGAATACGCAAAACTGATAGTGGTGATTACACTCAGTTGGTTTTTGGAATATAAAGGATCTGCAATAGAAAGAGGAAGGGGTGTGATGCAAAGCCTTCTCATCGTTTTCATTCCCTTTCTTCTCATTTTGAAACAACCCGATCTTGGAACTGCGCTTGTTCTCTATCCGATTGCTCTTGTTATGTTTTATTTTGGGGGGTTGCGAAAAAAGGTGGTCTTTTATATGGGACTATTAGGAATTGTTGGACTTGCCTTTGTTACGACTTTGTTTCTTGGTATCGTCTCTCATGAAGAGATGAGGCCTTATGTGACAAAGGTGATTAAAGATTATCAATTTGAGAGGTTAAACCCTAATACCTATCACCAAAGGGCTGCGCAGACTGCAATTGCCCTCGGCGGGATTTCAGGAAGCGGGTGGCATAAAAGTGAGTTTACAGGAAGAGAATGGCTGCCGGCTGCTTCCACAGATTCTGTGTTTGCGGCCTATGGGGAAGAGTTTGGACTTGTCGGAGTATTTATATTACTAGGTCTTTTTTTCGGTTTGCTTTATTTTAGTTTTCAGGTGACGGCACTAGCCAAAGATCGTTTCGGGCGCCTCCTTTCCGCAGGGATAACGGTGTACCTAGCGATGCATGTCATAGTAAATATAGGGATGATGTGCGGGTTTTTGCCCATTACAGGGGTGCCACTGATTTTAGTAACCTATGGCGGGTCGTCAGTATTGTCGACGATGACAGCTTTAGGGATTTTACAAAGTATTTATAGCAGAAGGTTTATGTTTTGATGTCGCAACATTTATTTATTTTTTCTCCCGGCGCTTGGCTTGGGGAGGGTTCAATTGAATTAAATATGAGTGATGAGGAACTTGGGTTTTTCACAAAGTGGACAGTTTCTCCACCTGACAGCGAAGGACATATTGAATGTCTGCAAGAGATTCAAATGAAAGGCCTTTCGGAGACTATGCATAATAGATTAGTTGTATCAGGACAAACCCCAGGTGGTTTTACAGTACAACTCGAAAACGAACCTTTAGGTAGAGTTGTTGGCAAGGGGCTCATTAGCGATAAAGTTATCGCTTGGGAGTTTCGTATCAAAGAGCTAGGCTTTGAAGGATTTGAGTTTTATGAAAAGCAAGAAGATGGTACTTATCTGATGAGAGCGGAATTTGTCACAAGTGATCAGTTCCGTACACTGATCCGTGGAAAGGTTTGGCAAAAAGCTCCAACTACAACCACATAAAAGGCGTCTATGAAGCGATTATGGGTTATTTGTTTTCTTTTGGTTTTTTCAGGGTGTTTTTCGCGCTCTTCCATGATGACGCGTAATACTTTTGAGGATATTCAAGTTGGTTCGACCATTGCAGAGGTTCAGCCTCAAATCGGGGATCCTTATAGAATCACTCGTAAGGGACCGGAACTTTTTGAATATGAATATATTGAAAAAATTAACCTAAACTACGGTTATATTGTAGAGAATCACTATTTTCTACTCGTGAATAATGGAGCGATCATTGGAAAGTGGGTCTCTCAAGAAAAGACGAAAGATTATAACTTGATGTATCAAGCAGATCCAAACTACCCAGCTTATTACTATCCGGGCTATTAAAAAAAAAGGTTTTCGTAAACGTAGATAAGTTCACGAAAACCTTTTTGATAAGTAAAGCGCAAAAATTTACGCTTTAATCTTAATGTCTACTACAGCTG
>JABEVM010000093.1 GCA_013041585.1 Chlamydiota bacterium | reverse complement strand
TTGGATGCGAGACAAGCTGAATCTGCTGTTTCAAAAGAGCACGCTACTTTGTATTTTTACAAAACAACGGCACAGTATAAGAAAAAAGTTAAAAAGTTTTTAGATCAGATGGCCTCAAATCTCATGGAGGCGCCTATCCCTAACCAAGACCTCATTAGATGTATTCAAAATGTAAAATGGGTGGAAGAGACAGAGTCTTATCTATTTCAAGGGAATGCTTCTACCATTGCTACCATTAAAGAGCTGATAACAACTTTTGAAATCCAAGAAGGCTTATTTCAACCAGGAGAAACTACCGAGGAGTCTCAATTAGCTGGAAGACAGACTTTTTTCCTTTATGAGCTAAAGCATACTACAGGTGAGTTTATTGAGAGTAGCCTTAAGAATTTAATGAAAAAGATGGAAGATTCGAACCTGACTGATGCTTCTCTTATGAAAACAATTGAAAACATTAAATGGATCAAAGAGAACAATAGTCTTCTTATCACAGGTTCCGCTGCATCGATTGACAAAGTGAAATCTCTTATTGCTCAGTTTGACGTGGAAGGTCTTCAAGCAAGTGGTGTTTCTACTCCACACCAACTTCTTGGAAAACCAACATTTTTAATATACAAAGCTGAAAATATCCCTGGCGAGAAGCTGATGGAGATGCTTAGAAATATTGCTAATGATTTGAAAGGTACTGATGCAGCTGATAGGGATCTGCAAAACGCGATTTCTAACATGAAATATCTAGCAGAAAACAATTCAGTGTTTTTCACGGGATATGAGAAAACATTAGAAAAGATTCAATCTCTTGCGAAACAGTTTGATGTACCGGGTAAGCAAGGTGGAATTTCTGCCTTTTTCCTCTACGAACTAAAAAATGTTCGTGGAGATAAAATGCAAGAAGATCTCAATAAAATTGCATGGAGATTGAAAAAATCACCTGAGAATAATACTGATTTAATTCGAGCAATCGAAAATATTCAATGGATCAAAGAAAACAATTCGCTCATGTTAGTCGGACCTGCGAGCACTCTAGAGCAGCTTAAAACGTTAATTGCTCAGTTTGACACCGATACAGGAGTGATTGGTAGGGTAGCTAAAGATAAGACCTCCTTTTTTATCTATAAGCCTGTAAATCTTACGTCAGAAGAGCTAGAGGCTTCTTTGGAGATCATTTATAAAGATTTAAAAAGTTCTGGTCTAGTCGATCCAGAGCTACTCCAGGCTCTTGGGAACATCCAAAAAGTGCAATCTACCGGGTCGCTTCTTTTTACAGGAAGCCCTGAAGCGTTAGAAAAGATTAAAGAACTCCTTGCCAATGTCGATATAAGAGTTGGAGAAGGAGGAGCGGTAAGTAAGATAGAGAATGTCACCTTCTTTATCTATCAATTGCAGCACGTTCCAGCAACGCAGTTAATTAGTTCTTTAAAAACCGTAGCGATAGATCTTCAGAATTCTAATGTGAGTGATAAAGAAGTTGCTGCCTCCATTAATAGCATGAAATGGATCAAAGAAACCAATTCTTTACTGTTTACAGGATCTGCTGAAACGTTAAAAGGCGTGCAAGCTTTGCTTGCTCAGTTTGATAATCCAAATATTTCTGTTCAAAAGACATTTACAGAACCAAGTCCTCAGCCTTTACCGGTTTCTACGCATGGGCCTAGCGAGTTCATTATTTACAAACCACAATATGTATCAGGCGATGTACTGATTGGAATTTTACAAGATTTCAAAACTAACCTAATGCAGACAGGTGTAAATGATCAGGGTCTTTTTGTGACAATCGATGCTCTGCGTTGGATTCCCAAAACACGTTCGCTACTTGTTTCTGGAGAAAAGAACTCCATAATCAAGGTAGAAGAGCTCCTGAGACAATTCGATGTTCCATCTTCTGCAAATATGGAAGATACCGGGGAAGATAATTTTACCCAGGCAACGAACTTCTTAGTATTTAAGTTGCAGTATCAGAAAGGGGATGAGATCCAAAATGCGATTAAGAAAATTGGCACTAGCTTAACAAGTGTAGGAGAGGCTTCAAAACAGCCCCTCACAGAAGCGATTAATTCATTGCAATGGATTGAAGCTACCAACTCTCTTTTAGCATCAGGAGATTCAGAGTCGCTCCAGAAAATTAAACATTTGATAGAAGACCTTGATATTCCTTTAAACCAGGTTCTTATCGAAGTTTTGGTCCTTGAAACTTCTTTATTAAACGGCCAGAGTTTTGGACTTGAATGGGCAGCAAGAGGGCAATATAAAAATAGATTAACTTCTTCTTTATCGAATGTAACCAGCGGAACAGATGCTTTTTCTACAGGATTTAATGCAGTAAATCCACAGGTTGGCCCTATTTCTTCTAACTTGCCTTTGCTATCAGGATTTGATCTTGGTGTCATAGGGAATACTTTGTTCCACAAAGGACAGTCTTTTCTTACTTTGGCATCCTTGATCAATGCGCTCCAAACGGATTCAGACTCAACCATTATTATGAATCCAAAGATCGTTACACAAGACAACAAGAGTGCAACCGTCTTCGTAGGACAAAACATTCCTTTTGTCGGATCTGTGATTACCTCGACTACCGCTACACAGACTTCGACAACCAGCTTGGAATATCGCAACATTGGAACAACTCTTACGGTCACTCCTGTCATTGGGGAAAACGACTTGATCAGTTTAGAGATTGTCACTGAGATCAGCTCGACAGTTGGGACTCCTCAAGCAACGGAAACGGGTCAGGTGAATGGAATCATCACCAATGAGACCACTATGAACACCCGTGTTCATGTCCCGAACCAGCACTTTTTGATCTTAAGCGGTATGCTTAATGATCAAGAAACTCACAGCAAAACAGGCATTCCATGTCTTGGAGGACTTCCGATTGTGGGCGCAGCTTTTAGTAATAACAGCAGGACGGCCACAAAAAACAACGTCCTCATCTTTGTACGTCCGCATATTATTAAATCGTACGATGATTACAAGAAAGTTACCGAACATCAAGAAAATCTCTACAAGGATCAGTATCCTTCTAAAAACATGAAAGAGAGTATTGATAGAGGTATTGATATGCTAAAGACTTATATAGATGAATAGCCTTCGAATTCTTATTTTTCTTTGTTTGACATCTATCCTAGTTGTTTCTTGCAGATCTTCTCATGAGAAGATCGAACCCCAGGTGCAATATGTCATGCACGATAACTACTTAAAAACTCTTCCCTCCCCTTTTGCTCCTCTAACATCAGTAGAGAGTGGAGAAGGATGGGGGAAGGAATATCAAATCGGTCTTGCATTTGGAAAACAAGTTGATTTGTATCAAGCAATTACAGCTTTTAAACGCGCTGAAATTTTAGTCCCACCTAGTGAAAAAGAGCGAAAGCTTGAAATCCAATACTACATCCTATTCTCATACTACATTGGTGAGAAATACCAAGATGTCGTCTATGTTTTCGACCATAGCGATCTTCGCTATGTAGATACGCATTTCGCAGCTTTCAGAGATCTTCTTCTGATTATGTATGATTCGTATCAAAAGTTAGGATTGGATTCCAAAGCGCAGTCGATACGTAACGCGATTCAGCAGTATTATCCAGAAGACGCAAAAAAACTTACAATCTCTTCTGCTTTGTTTAAAGGGAATGTGGAGGAGGGGAGAGAGCTCGCGGAAGAATACCCGCAAGAAAAATATCTACAAGATATCCTGGTAGCCTACGATAAGGAAAAGAAATCAATTGGGAAAGCTCAAGCGTTCAACGCCCTTCTTCCTGGCGCTGGGTATTTGTATTTAGGACAAAAGCAATCGGCGATCACGGCTTTTTTGCTCAATGGCTTATTTATTACGGCGGCCTACGAATTTTTCCATCACGGCAATACAGCAGGTGGTATTATTTTCACAAGTTTTGAGGCAGGATGGTATTTTGGTGGGATTTATGGAGCTGCAGAATCTGGCAAGCTTTATAATGAAAGGATCTATGAAAAGATCACAAACCCTGTGATGCAAAAAGAAAAACTTTTTCCTGTATTTATGATTCAATATGCGTTTTAGATGTATCCTCATTCTTTTTCTGTTTTTCACATCTTCTCTATTTGCAAGACCAGGGTTTCATGAGCCTTGGGGTAAAGACGCTGATCTAGAAATTCCAAGTGGCGAAACCAAACCAACTCCGAACTATTCCTTTCTTGTTAAAGCCTTTGAAAAAGTCTATTTGTTCCATCAGAACATCATTTCACCTGTTGATGGTCCAAGAAGCCATTTTAGGCCTACTAGTTCACGTTATATGCTACTTGCTATGCGTAAACATGGATTTATAAAAGGCTATCTTATGGGATGTGATAGGCTCCTTCGAGAGAATGATGGCGAGTGGGTCTATCGCACGAAAGAGATCAACGGCAAAGTTTATCAGTGGGATCCACCTTAATCGAATGCTCGGAGTAGTTGTATGGCGACCGATAGTTTTGGAGTTACAGATGATTCAACTTATATAATTGTCACTGGCGAGAGGGATAAAGAGAGACTTACGATCCTGAGTGAAATTTATAACCCGTTCTCTCTTCGCTTTTTTACAAATTGTAACATTCAAAAAGGGGCGAGGGTTTTGGAGCTGGGCTGCGGTATTGGTATCGCAAGCCAAATGTATGCTTCAGAAGTAGGAAAAGATGGTTTTGTACTCGCAACCGATATCAGTGAACAGCAACTTCAGGTAGCACGAACCTTGTTGCCAAAAGAAGGTATTTCCAACTTAGAGTTTAGGCAGCTGTCAGCGTTTGAAATTGATGGGCTGAATGAACAATTTGATGTGGTTTGTGCGCGATTTTTACTAGTGCATCTTCAAGATCATCAAAAAGTAATCCAAAAGGTGAAAAAAATTATAAAGCCCGGTGGAAAACTGATTATTGAAGATATTACCGGAAATCAGACCTTTTATAGTTCTCCTCACACAGAAGGAATGGACATCTTACATCATTTAGATCGCCTCCAATGTGAAGTTCAGCAATCCGATGATGAGTATCTTACTTCACTTCCTGCTCTTCTTGAAAAAGAAGGATTTAGAGTGGTTTCGATGCAAAAAGCTCATCCTAAGCTGGGTACTCCTAGAAAAAGAAAATCGATCCTTTTTCATCTTTCTTCTCTAAAAGACGCCCTTATACGAGCTGAAAAAACAACAGAAAAAGAATATAATGACATGCTTCAAAAGGTCATTGAACTAGAACAAAACTCTTCTGTAGAAATCTATTATTATGAATTTGGCCAACTCTGCGCTACATTTTAGCCAAATCGATAACTCTTAAGCAATTCTTTGAATATTGAAAAGGGTCTTTGTTTTTTTCTCTGAGGGACTGATCAAGCTAGATGTGACTTTCTTGAGGATCGTGTCTGCGCCTCTTTGTGGAGACACCGAGAGATTTTCTGAGATGATTGAGGAGAATACACTTGGGTTTAGCGCATCTGCCGAATACATGATGAGGGTATCGCCTATCTCCCAATTATCCGTCGTTTCAAAGAAATCAATACTGTTATGAGCTCCTAAAACAGGATTTTGTGAATTCAAAATACGGATTTCTTGACTTTCCTGGTGTGCTAGAAAAAGCGTTCCCATACCGCAAGAGATGTAGGAGAGGCGATTATTCCAAGAATCTAAGAGAAGTAGCGCGAGACGAAAGCGTTGTTTCATGGGATCTTTGAGTAAAATATGATTGATTTTCTGGACCAGATCTAAACAAGAGATCCCGGAAGTAGGCGGAGTTGTTTCAAAAAGTGTGCGGATGATCCCTCGAAGGACAGCGCCATAAAAGCCGCCGTCTACATCGGATGAGGTGCTTTCAAAAAAGATAAATCCATATGTTGTATTCGAAAAAGAAAAGAGGTCGTAATAGGATCCAAATTCTTGTGCCCCTTTGATCTTTGCGATCCCAATTTCTAAAGAGGGCCATTCTGGAGCGCAAGCGGGGGTAAGAATTTGTTCTGTTTTTTGTACAAGTTCTAAAAGCTCTTTCCACTGATCGCTTCCTGGTTTGTCTTTATCTATAGCTCCAGATCTAAGATAATTTGTGATGTCCGCTATGACATCGACGATATCGTGATATCTAGCTTCTTGGGAGAGAGCTATTGTTTTTTCTACAATTTTTCTAAGCTGTTTTGGCAATAAAGATAAGTGCACGACACCATAGCTGAGCTTTCCAATGATGAGCTCATAGGTAATGATGCCTAATGAGTAGATATCGGAAGAATAAGAGACTTTTTGCGGGTTTTCTTTTTGTTCAGGACTCATGTAATCGGGGGTGCCTAAAATCCCAAACTCTTCATGAGGTCTTGTTTTTTTCTCTTCTTCATGGAGCTGCGCTATGCCAAAATCGATGACCTTCACTTGCCCATTTTCTGTGATGATAATATTTTCCGGTTTGAGGTCTCGATGAACGACTCCATGTGTATGCAGATGGAAGAGTGCATAAGATACCTGCAAAACAATATCAAGCGATCTTCGAAGGGAAAGGGATTGTTGGATAATAAATTGTCTAAGAGAAATCCCTTGTATAAACTCCATGGCAATATAGAGCCCGCCTTCCCATCTACCCTGTCCAAAGAGTTTAACAATGTTAGGATGATCTGTAAGGCCGATGATTTCTGCTTCTTGAATGAACTGATTTACCATCTCTTGGTGGTCGATAAATTGAGGAGAGAGTACTTTGATGGCGAGGGTCTGTTTCGTCTCGGGGTGAATGCCAAGATACAGAAGGCTCATACTCCCTTTAGAGAGTAAGCCTTCAATTTTATAAGGGCCGACCATTTCAGGCAAAGTCATACCCTTTTCGAAAGAAGCTGCTTCGGGCAGGGTGCTTTGTTTGTAAAATGGGTCTGCTGTCATTGTCTCTTACTTTCCTATTTCCAAGATTTTAACTCCTAGGACTTCACCAAGTTTTACAAGTTCGCCACTTGCAATTCTTTTTCCTTGCAACGTGATATGAACCCCATCTTCAGGCTTAATGGGTAGTTCGAGAAGATTTCCAGGTTGGAGCTGCAGTAGCTTTTCTATTGTCATGGAAATCGTTCCAATTTCCACATGAAGAGCTAAAGGCACTTTTTCTGAAGAAATCATTGATTCGATCTTTTTCTCATGCGCACTATGCGAGGATTCAGAAAATTCCTCTTTAGGAGCGCCTTCATCAGAATCCATGGGTTCTTCTGCATCAAAAGATTCTGGGTATTCAGGGTTTTCTTCGTTTGTCATAGAAATTTCCTCTTCGTAATATACAGCATAATCGATAATTTTTATGTTGTCATCTTTGTATCTAGCTTGAAATAGTGGCATATTCCCAACAGAGAGAGAGATGTGCCCTTTGTGGCTTTCTGGATCAAAAGTGCAACGATCCAGAAGAATAAAATCACCAAGCGCTAGTTTTTTTACCTCTTCCACAGAAAGTGTTGTTACCCCGATTTCAGCATGGACAGGGATTTGGATATTTTGAATTAACTCATCATCAAGAAGAGATGTTCTTCTTTTTGAGAAATGGTTTTTAAAGCTTTGATGAAAAGCTGCTGAACAAAGGATTCTTCCAAAAATCTCTTCTTTTCCCATGACAATCTTGATATCGATTGCAAAACCATCTTCCTTTAAGGAGAATCCTTGAGAGGATAATCTTGGCGAAACGGTTTCAAAGATTTTATGTTCGTCGATTTTTTGAAGAAGTTCTAACAGCAAAAATTGATAGAACCCTTCTTGCAGAGTTTTGTGGGAAGAGGATAAGGTTTTTTCTGCGGATGTAGAGATACGTAAGATTTTTTGTACATCTTCAGAGGAAATTGCAAAGTAGCAAATTTCTTGAATAGGTGGCACCTCAAGAGATACAACGACAGGAGATGTTCCAAGTCCTGCAAAAAATTCCTCTTTTCGTTTCCATGATGTGCCTTCTAGAGAAATTTGGCATTTTTCAATTTCTAAAAGAGATTGTAGCTCTTTTGCGAGAGCGTCATAATGAAAGCTTGGTGCATGCCCCCATAAAGGGATGTCCTGCAACTTTTCAATAGCTGTTTCTACTGACTTGATCCAATAGTAAGGTGTTGTTGTCATTTTTGCTTTTTACCTTGTTGATCTTGGTCCCATGTTCCAGAAGGTTCCTCTTTTCTATGAAGAATAGGTCCTTCAGTTCTACTTAAATTAGCTTCTAAGCGGTTTACTTTGAAATCATAATTTCCTGTGCTAAAAGCAGTGTTAATCATAGGAATTTTAGCTTCGAAAGCTTGCACCGCTTGAGGGCTTCCTACAAATTGTATATTAAACGATTTAGGAGCGCTGCTAAATTCCTGAATCGTAATTTGACAGCCATTAAAAATGGAAGAGGCAAATTGAGGTCCTGTCAGATGAATCGTAGTCTGTGTCATCCCCGAACTTTTTAAAACAGTCATCACACCTACCATTCTCTCAAATATATCGAGCATTTGCGCGGTGAAGTTCGCATAGGCTTTTGTTACTTTCGGCTCAGATGTTTGCACAGGAGACGAAGTGGATAAAGAGGCGAGAGCTGTTTCAAAGGAAACTGTTTTTTCTTTTATCTTCGCACGCTCTGGTAGTACAGGCTCTTTTGGTCCTCCTGCTGCAACTGTGGGCTTTTCTACTTTTTCCTCCACAGGAGCTGGAGCCTCTTTAGCTACAGGTGGCACTCTTGTTTGCGCACCTAGATTTGCTGACGGGGCTTGGCTAGCTTGCGTGACACTTTCAATAGGCTTTAGCTCAGATGGAATAGAAAGAGGCGCCTTTTCCTCTGTTTTTTCTTTTCCTTCTACTTTTTTGGGTAGCGGTTTTTCTATCTGAGGGCCTTCTTTTTCTGGAGCACTAGTGGCCTCTCCTTGTAGCTCTCTAGAAGGTTTAGAAACACCTGTTGTTTTTACAGAGAAAGAAAGAGCGACTTCAGCTTCGGTCTCTTGCTTTTTAGAAGTTATCTCTTTTTTCTGTGTTTCCTCAGCTTTTTTTTCTTCTTCCGCTTCTTGAGGTTTTTTTCGTTTACTTTGTTCTTCGGGATCAGTTTCTCTAACTTTATCTTTGCGCATGTGCTCTTGAAACCTGTCAGGGCTAGAAGTTTCTTTTCTTTCAGGAGGAGGTGGGGTGGGATTAGCTCCAACTTTAGGTACTTCTGGCATAACTGTCCCAAGTTTTTTATGGTAATTTTTTTTTATAGAGGTTTTGCTATGTTATTGCAATAACATTATTAGGTTGTAAATCATCAGGCTTAAAATAAGAAAAAGTCGCGGAACTTAAATCTTAAGTGTTCCGCGACAATAGGGATTGTTTATGCAAAAGATGCATCCGCTACAATTGCTCTTCTTTTAGCAAGGTTTGCTAAAAAAGTGGAAACAACTAAAGCGAGAATAAACCAGGACCAGCGCACAGACTTTCCTATTTCCCAGCTGGAGAATTCTTGTACTACGTTGCAGGCTAAGATGACAGCTAAGATCACAGGTGCGATATACTGAAGGCAAAGTACGTAGAAATCGTACTTCTTGCCAGAAGACCAAAATAAAGGCGCAAGTATACCCTTTCTTGAAGGCCTAAAAGCAAGTAATAGAGCGAGGCCACCAAGCAGCATATTTGTTCCCATGACCATCGGAACTAAAGCGTCAAGAATATGAGAGGAATTTCCCATACAGAAGACCAAAGAGATCGCAAGCAGCGCTGCTAAGGTGAGTGTTACAGCTTTTTTGCGTGTAGTTTGAAATTCAACTTCCACATTTCCAACAATACTTTCTACAATCGAAAAGACTCCTGTAATCCCTGCAACAAAAATGCAGAAAAAGAAGATCACTCCAAGAACTGAGGAGAGACTAGATCCAAAAAATTGCAAGATCTTAGGAAATAAGATAAATCCGATCTCAAATGTAGATTCTGTTGTGAGTATCGATTCGAAGGGAACATTTTGCGTATGGCTGATATGAGCTAAACATCCAAAAATCGCAAATCCTGCAATAAAAGAGACAAGAAAATCACCTAGCGCTACATAAAACATCGCCTTGCGGATATTCGCTTTTTTTCCTGTATGGCGAGAATATCCTACAACGATTCCAAGACCTAAAGAAAGACTGAAAAATAATTGTCCAAACACGTCTCTCCAAAGGGCAGGTTCAAGCAGTTTAGAAAAGTCTGGTTTCAAATAATAGGACCATCCACCCATTCCTCCTGGCAAGAAACAGACTGTAATGGCAAACAAAAGTAAGATGATCACAAGAAGCGGCATGAAGATGGAGCAAATGCGCTCAATCCCGCTTCGTATATTGCGAACAAGTACCATCCATGTAGCTGCAACAACAAACAAAGTTGCAAAGAAAATAGGAAGGGAGATTTTTCCAAATTCTTTAATACTTGGGGTTGCTTGCAAGAAAGAATCTAGAAAAAAAGTTTTTGAATCTTCTGGAATTTGACTTGTCATGCTGAAATAGGTATAGGCTACAGAGTATCCAGTTAGGACAATATAAAACCCGCCGATAGAAAGGCATGCAATGACTGCAAGCCACCCGAAAGCTTTTCCAATCTTTCCCCATGCGATACCATATGCCGTTACAAGAGGGGATTTCCAATGGTGACCGACTATTCCTTCAAGAAGTAGTAGTGGAATACCGAGCAAGAAAAGAGCAAGGCCATAAGGAAGAAGAAAGGCACCGCCTCCATTTTTATAGACTTGGGCGCTAAAACTTAAAATGTTTGCAAAACCTACCGCTGATCCAATAAGAGCCCAAACGTAGCCCCACTGATTTTTCCATGTACTATCTTGATTAGACATAAATACCTAAATTTTTTTTTACTAATTTCAAATGAATAAATTATGAGAAGTTATGAAAAACTTTTTTTCACACTTTACAAAACAAAAAATCGGATAGAAAAATATATGAATGTTAGCCCGGGAGGCTAACCAGCAGACAACCTAAAAAGCTAAGAAAGACCAAGGTCTTACGTGTCATTTATGAACCATGTTTGGTAATGGGGTTCATTCTATAGCCCCGGTAATTTTTTATGAAGAATTATTTTTTCTTGCTAAGAGCTTTTATTCGCAGTATAATACGAATAAAAGCTTATTTATTCGGAGTATGCTACGATTATGTTTGAAGAAACTCTGGTCCTTCAAAATCCCCACTGGGCAAAAGAGCCTTATGATTCTGGGGTAAAACGTGCTTGTTTTAACCGGTTAGTAGACTATCTTGGCACTGGGCAGATAGTGGCAATTACAGGGGTCCGTAGAGCAGGAAAAAGTACCCTAGTTAGGCAATTAATCGACTATTTGATTCATTTTAAGAATGTTGAACCCAGTAATATACTATTTTTCAACCTTGAACACCCCTACTTGAGTCCGTACAGGGACGATGACACGATTCTTCAAAGAATATACGAAGATTATTTGAAAATTATGCAGCCAAAAGGGGAGATTTATGTTTTCCTTGACGAGGTTCAGTTTTTTCGTGGTTGGCCTATTTTTGTTAAGTCTCTCCATGAGACTAAAAAGGTTCGTTTTGTTGTAACAGGATCAAACGCAGCCATGTTGTCATCAGACATGATCACAATGCTTTCTGGTCGCTCTTTAGCTCTTGAGGTCTTTCCGTTCTCTCTTAGAGAGCTTGCATCTAGTAAAGGCATTGATGTTGACAATCCTTCTGAGGTTGCTTTGAAGGTTCCTGAAATAAAGCACTTACTTGATGAGCTACTAGAATATGGAGGTTTCCCAACAGTTGCTCTTAAAACTTTGAATCAAACAGCTTTTGATATCTTGGGTGCCCATGCAAAAACGGTACTACTACAAGACGTAGTCCCTCGCCTAGGAGCGCGTAAACCCGAAGATTTAGAAAAACTTTATGTTTATCTTGTTTCAAATATTAGCAAATTATTTTCGTACTCAAGTTTAAGTAAGCTGTTTGGACTATCAGATAAGAGCATAAAAGAATATTTAGAAGCTTTTAGTGATGCTCACTTAGTTTATGAAGTTGATTTATTTTCTTATTCACTTAAAAAGCAAATGCGAAGCCAAAAAAAGGTCTATTCTATAGATACAGGTCAAGCAAATGCTATGGGTTTTAAATTCAATTCGAATCGAGGACGGTTGCTTGAAAATTTGATTTTCATAGATTTAAAGCGTTTAGGACTAGATGTGTATTATTTTAAGAGCGAAATGGATTATGAAGTAGATTTTATTCTGAAAAAAGGGGAAGCCATAAGTGTAATGCAGGTCTGCTGGGATCTGAATGATCCAGAAACTCGTAAACGTGAGGTGAGAGCGCTTCAAGAGGCTATGAATGAACTAAAATGCAAAACAGGAATTATTATAGTGGTTGAGCCAAATCTTTCCATGGAGCCTTTTGAAGAAGGTATCAATGTAATACCTGCTTATCAATATCTTATGATGGATCGAATAAGACAGGAGAAATTTCTTTTTAAGAGTATTTGAAGAGTCTATTTTTTCTTTTTTTTGGACGTGGGGTGGTCTTTAAAAGCTGGGTGAGTTTTTCTCATGCTATGAATGTTTGAGCCGATCTCATCGGTTTCAATTGTGAGTTTTTGTTCTTCCTGGGCTTTGACCTCTTTTTCCCATTCTTCGTGATGCATTTTGATTTTTTCTACATCCTGCTGTTTTTGGAAAAGCTCTTGTCTTGCTTTTTCTACTTGCTTTTCTGCTTCTTCGACGTGTTTTTTTTGCTCTTTTACTTTTTTCTCTTTTTGCAGCAGTTGTTCGTCTACAATTTTAAGATATTGTTTCATCTGTTGGATTTTATCACTTGTGGTCCCTTCATCAAGTGTATCGCGTAGTTGCTGGAGCTTGTCATTTTTGTGCTCGAGCACTTTGTCGCGCTCTGCTTCGACAGCTAAAAGTTTTTCTTGTTCTTTGATAAGAATTTGTTTTTTTTCAAAAAGGACTTTTTCAGCTTCTTCTAATCTCTTTTTTTTAATCTGCGCGATTTGTTCTAGAGGGTAGGAGGGATTGTTCAAAAGGATTTCCTCCGGTTATCGAAATAGTGCGCGTAGCTGCTGGAGCGTTTCTTCAAAAGAGGATTTTTCCGTAATTTGTTGTTTCAAAAACCTGTTGACCTTATCGATATATTTGATCGCAAAGTCTGCATTTTTATCAGAGCCTGGCTTATACTCCCCAATACGGATAAGAAGTTCGTTTTTCTTGTAATTGGCAAGCACTTCGCGAAGTTTTCCAATCAGCTGAAGGTGCTCTTCGCTGATGATGTGCGGCAGAATTCTACTTACAGAAGAAAGAAGATCGATCGCAGGGTAGTGATACTGCCTTGCAAGCTCGCTTGATAAGATAATGTGACCATCTAAGATAGAGCGTGTTTCATCGGCTACAGGCTCATTCATATCATCGCCTGCCACTAAGACGGTATAGAAGGCTGTGATCGAACCTTTATCAGAGTTTCCTGATCTTTCTAAAAGTCTTGGAAGTGTGGAAAATACTGAAGGGGTGTAACCAGCACGAGCTGGAGGCTCTCCCGCTGCAAGGCCTACTTCTCGAAGGGCTCTTGCAAAACGGGTCACAGAGTCCATCATCAAGATGACTTTTTTCCCTTGATCTCTAAAATACTCTGCAATTGCAGTTCCAACGTATGCGGCGTTTAGACGGAGTTGAGAGGCTTGGTCTGAGGTAGAAACAATCACAACAGATCGTTTCATCCCTTCTTCTCCAAGGTCGTTTTCAAGGAATTCACGAAGTTCCCTTCCCCGCTCTCCAATCAGCGCGATGACGTTTACATCGGCTTTGGCATAACGGGCGATCATTCCTAAAAGGGTTGATTTCCCCCCACCTGCTGCTGCAAAAATTCCGATCCTCTGTCCTTCCCCGCAGGTGAGAGCGCCGTCAATTGCGCGAACCCCTACGGAAATGGGGTCTTTCACCATTTTTCTCTTTAGTGGATCCGGAGGAGGATTGATAATGGAATAAGATTCTTCTAAGACAAGAGGTCCTTTTTCAGCTTCATCAAGAGGTTTTCCAAGGGCGTTGAGAACTCTACCAAGTAGTTGAGGACCCACACCGATCTGCATCGTCATCCGCATAGGAATAACTTCAGAAGAGGGACCAACTCCTACCATTTCTCCAAGAGGAGAGAGGTAGACTTCATCTTTGGTAAATCCTACAACTTCGGAAAGAAGGGGCTCGCCTTCTCTTTTGATCAGGCAGATTTCTCCCATCTTGACGTTAGGGACAATGGCCTTGATAAGCATGCCAACAACTTCTGTGATTCTTCCATGGACAGTGGTGAGTTCCAGCTCCTCTAAGTGATTGATGATATTATCAAAGTTCGATTCCATGGTTTTCCAAACGTAAGTTTAAACGAGAGATTATAGCTGGATGTTAAGTATCTGCTTCATCGCTTCTACCGCTTTACTGAGTAAGACAGAAGAATATTCAATTTGTTGCTGCGCTTTATTAAGCTTTACCTGGATCTCTAGAAAAGACCCTGGGGTCAGTTCTGTACCTGAACTATTTAAGTTTTTGACTTGATGATAAGCGGACTCCAACTGATTTTGTCCATTACTTACATAGGCGATAAATTTATCAATCGGACCTGGGCCGGAAACTTTTACAGGCTCCGGCGGGTTTTCTACTCCTAACTTGAGGTTGACAGACCGCAAGTTTGCATTCGCTTCGGTAAGCTTATTTTGCAGAAGGTATTTTTGCGACTGCTTGAGCTTAAGGTTTGGTGTCTGCAGCTGATTTTTTAGATCATTTGCTGTTTCTTGTGTAGCGTTAAGTTGGGCACCTAGGGTTTTATAAGATGGCCCTGAGGTCGGCATGGATTGTTTGCCAGGAAGTTCTAAAGGAGAGATGAGGGCCTTTCTTTCTGCAGAGACCTCGCCAGTTGGCATAGGTTTTTTCATAAACTCTTCAAAAGATTGTGTAGGCTTTTTCTGATCTTCTCCTACGGGAACCAGCGCTTCCGGTTTAGAAGTCGGGGTGACTTTTTCTGCAAAAGGGTCCGGTTCAATATCTTGGCTCATAAAACATCCTCCGTGAGCTTTTTGGCTCGCTTCAAATTCGCTGTAAAAATTCGAATTTTTTTATTTTTTCTTTTTTGGTTCTTTTTTCATAGGTTTCATTTGTTCAGGAGTTGGTCCCTTTTTCACAAATTTTTCTACGAAATCCAAAGCGTTAACAGCTAAATTTTTCACAATAGGATCTTTTGATTTGGCTGCAGATTCTGCTAAGTACTTTTCTCCTTTTGCGATATCTGTAGGAGAGAGTGCGAGACTCAAGCCTAAAAAAGTTCTAGCCATATCATCAGTTGGGTCTTTGCTTAAGACGTCTTCAAAAACTTTGGAAGCTTGTTTGAGTTCCAGTTTCAAAAGATGCATATATCCCACACCAATTTTAGGAAGAGAATTTTCAGGACTGAGCAAAGCAGATGCTTTAAATAGTTTGCTTGCAGTATCTTCATCGGCCATGTTTGTCGCGATAAAGCCTGCTTCTACAAGTAGTAAGAAATTGTCTTTGTATTTTTGAAGTTGAGCCATTTTTTTATCCTTTGCTGGAAATTTATTTGCACAAAATACACATATTTTTTTTTAGTTCACCTAGGCTTTTTGCCTTACTCATTACCGATTCTGATTACTGATTGCAGTTTTAATCATGTTATTAACCTGCGAGATCAAATTCGAAATCGAATCCCCGATTTGGGTTACCTGGCTCATAGAAAATTGTAGGAGTAAGAATTTACCAGGTGTAGCAGCGGAGATCTGACTTGCTACGTCACGAACCTGCATAATGACTGTACTCTGACGTTCTTGGTATTTTTTGATCAGAGTTACAAACGATAGTTTTGCTTGGTAACTTTCTGGTTTAATGGGATAATTGTCGACCATTGTAGACTCCTAGTATGTTATTTTTTAGCTTCAATTTTCTTTAACACTTTCTGCAGAGCCACATATCCATTAAGTAAAATTCCGTAATTATCAAAATCTTCAGTGGCTTTTCCCTGGCGCAAGATGTTTTTAATTTCTTGGATTTTTTCATCCACAGATTTTAGCATTACCTTGGCTTTAGAAGGATCTTTCTTAAGTTCAATTTCTAGATCGAACTGGAAGGGGGCTTTTGGGCTTTTTTCTAATCCATACATATATATGAAACTCCTATACTT